>UQCL01000001.1 GCA_900539505.1 uncultured Campylobacter sp.
GATGTGTATAAGAGACAGAAATAAAAAAGGCCCAAGCAAATGCTCGGGCCTTATTAGACTGAAAAATTAATATTAAATATTATTCTTCAAATTTAACATTGCTACCGCCAAGTTTAATTGGGCTAGACGCCATTAGCTTTTTAACAGCATCTCGGGTTCCTTTGCAAGCTACCTCACTATCTCCTGTTGTTGCATTAGATAGGGTCAAAACAGGATCATTTAGTGCGATATTTTTATCTGCATTTGCAGCAGTAGCATTGCCTACAGTAAATGTAATGCATCCCTTATTCTTAACCTTCAATGAAACCGTTGTACCAGCGCCCTCTACTGGAATATTGGTAATTTTCTCTATAGCGGTTGGTAATTGCGCTTGAGCTTGGTAATATCCATTAATCTCATTTACGAGCGTAGATACATTTGTAGCTGCCTTAGAGATCTCAGCATCATCACGAGTAGCTGCAAGTCTTGGTATAGCAACAGCTGCCAAGATACCTAAAATAACGATAACGAAGATCAACTCGATCATAGTAAAACCTTTTTTCATGGTTTACTCCTTATATAAAATTCATCCCGCATACCTATATGCGAAACTTGGCGTAATTATAGAGAAAAATTTAAAAATTGTCAATAGTTTTTAGCAAATTTTTTACAATTTATTTACAAAGTCCGATTTTACGGGCATTGTAAAATCAAAATTTTAAATCCATTCGGCTTATATAATGTATTTGGCGGCACCTCTGCACATTGATATCATAAAATTATTCGCTTTCATTCTCGCACATCAGGCGATAAGCCATATGTCTATTCGAGATGTAGGATGCTACAGCCCGTATCTTTTTGTGAGAATTTCATAGCTCTCTATGCGTCTATCTCGCAAAAACGGCCACCAGCGGCGCACGTTTTCACATCTTTGCATATCGATGATTACGACTTCACATAGCTCGTCGGCGCTGTTTGCGCGAAACAGCTGTTCGCCCTGCGCACCAAAAACAAAGCTATTGCCCCAAAATCTAATCCCTTCTTCGCTGACAGGCTGATCTACGCGCTGTTTATTCGGCAGCACCTCTAAAGTTTCGCCGTTAAATTTGATCTCTATCGAAATCTTTAAATTCTCTCGTGCCGCCTCATCCTTTGCGGGCAAAATTTCGCCGCTGACCCCCATTTTACCGCTATCCGTTAGCGCCACGTTATTAAAAGATAGAATTCCGCTCTCGCTTAAAATTTTACTCTCGCCGCCCGTATCCGCGGAGCGCAAAATTTTATCGCGCATATTCAAATTTGCTTCGCCTCCAGATAAAATTTCATCCGGCGAGACTTCGCTAAGCGCGGCGCTCTCAAAGCCCACGCGATTTACGGCGATTACGGGCAGGGAGTTTGCTACAGCATGCCCGCGCTGTACCGCGACCCAGGCCTCCAGCTGGCGTGCTTTTTCGTCCTCGCCGTCGCTGTCAAACCACCCGATCGCGGTCGGATATATGAGTAGCTCGGCACCGTGTAGCGCCATCGCGCGCGCCGCCTCTGGATACCACTGATCCCAGCACACGAGCACACCGAGCCGCCCCACGCTCGTATCTATGGGCTCAAAGCCCAGATCGCCCGGCGTGAAATAAAATTTTTCGTAAAACTGCGGATCGTCGGGTATGTGCATCTTGCGGTACTTGCCGGCGATCGTGCCGTCGCGCTCGAAGACCACGGCGGTGTTGTGATACAGCCCCGCGGCGCGACGCTCAAAAAGCGAGCTTACCAGCACGACGCCAAATCTCTTCGCTACCTCGCTCCACAGCCGTAAATCGCGATCGAAATCCTGCGCATAATCGAAATTTTCGGTATTTTCGCGCTGGCAAAAATAATGCGTCTGATGAAGCTCTTGCAAAACGATTAATTGCGCGCCCTTCGCCGCTGCGCGCGCGATGAGCTCGATACTGCGCGCTATCGTGCGCGCTTTAGTGCCTTCAAATTTATGCGAAATCAGCCCAACTTTTAAAATTTTCATATTTTTCCTTCGATCTAAATTTAAAGTTTAAATTTATTCATGCACGAGCAGTGTAGCGAGCCGTTTTGGCGGATGAAAACGCGCGCGTTTACTCCCACTACTTCGCGATCCGTGCACGCCGCTCGCAGACGCGACAGCGCCAGCTCGTCCACCGCGCGGTTTGGATCGTGCGGATCTGCGGGGTCTGCGTAGGTAGGCACGATGAGCGCGCCGTTTAAAAAGACGAAATTTGCATATGTCGCGGGCAGCCTGCGCCCCCGATAAAAGATCGCGCGCGGGATCGGCAGTTCGATCACGTCGTATCCGAGCGATAAAATTTCATTCCTCATCGCGCCAAGCTCCGTATAGTGCAGATCGCTAGGATCGTCGCACGACGAAATAGCCACGACGTGCGGGCTTAGAAAGCGCGCGAGGGTATCTACGTGGCTGTCGGTGTCGTCGCCCTTTATAAAGCCATGCTCGAGCCAGATTATGTTTCTTAGCCCGAAAATTTCACGCAGCCGCGCGTCCAGTTCGGCTTTGCTTAGGGAGTTGCGATTTTCGTTTAGCAAACACGCGCTCGTAGTTAGCATCGTGCCCGTGCCGTCAAAATCGACGCTGCCGCCTTCTAAGATCAGATCCACGTCTCGTAGCGGGCGGGCGTTTGCGGCGTAAAGCTTGGAATTTAACGCGTCGTCCTTGGCGCTTGCAAATTTGCCGCCCCAAGCGTTGAAACGAAAATTTAGTCCCGTGATTTTGCCGCCCTCCTCCACGTCGATCGCGCCGTAATCGCGGATCCACGTATCGTCGGTATCGATTTGCGCGAAGCTCGCGTTTGCTAAGCCGCCACAAATTTGCTCAAAATCCTCGCGGTTCGGCGCGATCGCGACGACCGGCTCAAACCTCGCTGCAGCGGCGATAAAGTCGCGATAAGCCGCCCGTATCTCGCCTAAATACGGCGCCCAATCGGTATCTGCGTGCGGCAAAGACACCAAAAGCGCCTCTTGCTCTTCCCATTCGGCGAATGCTCTCATTTTTGCTCCAAGATTAAAATTTCACGGATTATAGCGAAAAAAATATTTGTAGATGGTGCGCCCGGAGGAATTCGAATCCCCGACCTTTTGAACCGCAATCAAATGCTCTATCCAGCTGAGCTACGAGCGCACGAAATAAAAGAAACGGGATTATAGCGTTTTTAGCTTAAATTTAGCCAAAAAGACGGTTTAAATTTAGACATGCGATAAATTTCAGCTTCACATTTTTTTGCATTTTTGTGTTTGCCAGATCGCGACGCCTAGTTTTTCGTTTAAATTCCAACGTGCAAGAATTTTAGCCTGCTCAAATTTACCTTGTATCGCGCCGAAATTTAACTAAGGATTCTGCTCGCATCTTGGAATTTAAAATTTATCCTACTTAAAATTCCGCAAGTCAAATTTAAAATATCCTAAAAATTTTACAACTTTGCAGCCCAAATCCCACGCAAAATAAATAAAATTTATCGCTTTTTAGGTATCATAAGCAAGTAATAAAATTAACGAGGGAGATAAAATGAAAAAAGTCTTTTTGGCGTTTGTGCTGTGGCTCGGTTTTAGCGGAGCTGCTTTTGCGATGCAAGATACGGAGCCGAGTGAGGCACAAGGACAAAATTCCGCGGGAGTTAAAATTTTAAGCGATGGGTTTTATAAAATGTCTGCCGAAGAATACGGCAGAGCGAAAGTTAGTTGCGATGCTTCGCATTATTACATAGGTTGCGATGAAATTTATTCTCCAAGAATTTCGCAATTTATAAAGGAGTGCGATTTTGGCAATGGAAAATACAGTACTTGTGAAAAATTATTAGAAACTTTAAATACGAAATGCTTTGAAAAAAATGGCAGAGAAAATTTTGAAGCTTGCGATTTGGCGGGCGAAATTCTAATTAAAACAAGCAGAATTCCGTTAGGTTTAGAACGGCTAGTAAGAGGCTGCGAAGTCGGTCAGATTATAAATTCTTGTTTTCTTTGCGCTCTAACATATCTGCATTATTCTTTCGACATTGACGAAGTAATCAAATACGCAACGATGACGCGAGATTTGGCGCACGATAAAGAACATTTCAATAAAATCATCAAAAAATTGCAAGATTGCAAAGCCGACAAAGAGTGCAATCCCGCGAAATTAGAATTTCAATAAGCAAACGGCGATATAGCAAATACGGCGGGCTAAATTTCTAAATTTAAAAAGCAAAGGAAAGATCGCTATGGCGGATAGGCTGATCGACATCGGACTCATTTTGTTTTTCGGCGGCTTTGGCTTTGTATGCTATATAAACGGCGTATTGGGCATAGGCAAAGACTATATGCAGCGCAATAAAATAGATTTCGTGCGCTGGACCGAGGCACATTTTGCGCTCCAACACGCCGTTTGATTCGAACGAGCCGCTAGAATTAAAATTTAAAGAGCCCAAAAGCAAGCACATAATCTACAATTTCTTCGAGTTTATCATCCATTATGCAATAATCGCGCCGTTTTTAGCGATCTATGCGGGGATTTTTCTATTTTGCGCGGGGCTAGCCATTAAAATTTTATCCTAAATTTAAAATTTGCGACGCGGATGCAGAGCGAGCATTGCATAGACGCCGTTTTCGTTGCAGAATTTCAAATTTTACGCCGCATCTCTTGCTGAGCATGCACCGCTTCCGCGTCTTAAAAGTAAAATTTCAAAATTTTATCGCCGAATCCACGGCTTGTGAAATTTATGCTGTATTTTCTGTTTCTTGGGGCGGGAAGGGGGCCCCAATTGCCAGGTCACATTTCTCGCAGGCGCCACCTCCGCAGCACCGCATTGCTCTGCTCGCCCGCAAACCCCACCTAATCTCCGACGACGCTAGCAGGGCGGACTGCGTCCGCGCATTTTTATTTAGCGGCTTGCGCCGCATGAAATTCCATATCGATAAATTTTTAAAATTCCACTACCATTAAATTTTTATCGTATTTGGAATTTTAAAATCCCATCCTTAGCCGCCAGCCAAATCGATCGGCAACCGACTAGTCGTCTAACAACCGACCGATTAAAAATCGATCGTATAGCCGTCAAATCGATCGATAAAATGCCCGTAAGCTAGTGATTGTAAAATCACCGACCAGCCGCCGAATTTATCGATAAGGAGCCGTATAAAACTAACCGACCGCCAAAAGCAGTAGCCGCAGACTAAAGAAGCGCGCGCCCGAGTTACAAAACGACTGACCGCCGAACCGATATACCGCCAACCGATCGGCAGTCGAACCGTATAAAACTAACCGACTGATCGCCGAGCCAAAGCCCTAGCCCGCGTTACTCTACGTAAATTTTATAATCCCCGTAGCCTAGCGCGTCCATCTCCTCAAGCGGTATAAATTCCAAACTCGCGCCGTTGATGCAGTATCTCATACCGCCTTTATCCCTCGGTCCGTCCTCAAAGACGTGTCCTAAATGGCTGCCTCCTACGCGGCTTGAGACCTCGACGCGCTGCATACCGTGGCTGTCGTCTCGCGCATAGGCGATCGCATCGGTCGTTATCGGCTTTGAAAAGCTCGGCCAGCCGGTGCCGGAGTTGTATTTATCGGTAGAGGAAAAGAGCGGTTTTTTCGACACGATGTCGATGTAGATGCCCTTTTTATAATTCTTGTCGTATTCGCTAGAAAACGGCTGCTCGGTCGCCTTTTCCTGCGTGACCTGATACTGAAGCTCGGTCAAATTTTTCTTCAGCTCCTCCTTGCTTTGCACTTTAAATTTCTCATCGTCCTCAAGCGGCTTTTTAGCGAGGCGCAGATCGATGTGGCAGTATCCGCCGGGATTTTTGCCGAGGTAGTCCTGATGATACTCCTCGGCGCGGACGAAATTCTTTAGCGGCGCCACTTCTACGGCGATCTTTTCTTTAAATTTTGCCTGCTGCGCCGCTATGAAAAAGCGCGCCAGCTCGCCGCTCGCCTCGTCGGCGTAGTAGATGCCCGTGCGATACTGGCGACCGCGGTCGCCCCCCTGCTTGTCGATCGAAAACGGATCGATGATGCGGAAATAATGCGCCAAAATTTCAGGCTCGCTGATGACGTTTGCGTCGTATTTTAAGTGTAGCGTCTCGGCATGATCGCTGCTATGTAAGCCCTCGTAGCTTGCCTTATCGCTCTTGCCGTTGGCATAGCCCACCTGCGTCGCGACTACGCCGTCAAGCTGCTTGAAATACGCCTCCATGCCCCAAAAGCAGCCGCCTGCTAGATAAATTTCTTTTACGTTTGCGTTCATGCCGCCCCCTTTAACTTTAAAATTTGCGTCCGCCGCGCCGCCGTCTGCGGCATTGAGCGCGACTAAATAACCCGCCGCCAAAGCAAAGAGGCAGATTAAAACTTTAGAAATTTTCATTTTGATCCTTTCGTTTTAAATTTTGCACAATTTTACAATCCATAAATGAAATGAGAGTGAAATTTTTCCGAGCTTGATATTTGCAACTAAACGGCGAAATTTAAAGACGCTTGAGCGCGGCGCGGTAAAATTTGCCTCAAAATTTTGAGGTTACGGCAAAAATTTACCGCTAAGTTACGTGCCGTAATAAAACCGCATAGGGCTGCGCTAAAATCGCTCGCTGTCATAAAGCCTGCGCCCAAGCCGCGCACGCCGAACTATTCTACGTAAATTTTAAAATTTATGGCGCAACGAAGCCCATGAACTTGCGTAAATTTTAAAATTCCTAGCAAAACGCAACCGAGCGACCCTCGTAAATTTGAACCGATAAATTTACACTAAACCACGCGGACATAGCGGCAAACCTAGCATTCTGCCGATTAAATTTAAAATTTACGCGCCACCGCCGCGAGATAAAATTTTAGCGACCATTCAGGGGCGGCGAATGATTTAAATTTAGATTGCGGCGCACCGATACGTAGCGCCATACGCGTAGCTAAAAACCCGCGCCGTGCATCAGTATAACGAAGTGCTAACAGTCTGATTCACACTGCCTCCGCCACGTAGCGGAGCGCAGCCATTTACATCGAGCACGGCTGCGTAGCGGAAGTAGCCGGACTTGCGCCGCGCAGTCGCGAGCAGCCGGATCCGCACCGCGCTGGCGCGTAACAAAGCACCGCACAGCCCGATCCGCACCGCGCGCAATAAAGCTAGCACTACGAGATACGCTCCGGCGCGGTTTTTAAAATTTGCAACGGCATAAAAAGTTACGAAGCGAGCGCAACAAGATCCGCTCCGTCGCAGGCGAGTAAAATTTAGTGCAAAAAGTGGCGCACTCCCGTAAAATACATCGCCATGCCAAACTCGTCGGCGCTTGCAATCACCTCATCGTCGCGGATGCTGCCGCCGGGCTGCACGACCGCTGCGACGCCCGCAGCATGGGCGATCTCGATGCTGTCTTTAAACGGGAAAAACGCCTCGCTGGCAAGCGCGCAGCCACGCAGATCGACGCCCACGTCGCGAGCCTTCGCCACTGCCGCACGTGCGGCGTCCACGCGGCTCGTCATACCCATACCGATCGCGACCATCGCGCGATTTTTGACGTAAACCACGCAGTTGCTCTTCGTAAGTGCGGCGATCTGCCACGCGATTTTTAGATCGCTAAGTTCGCTCTCGCTCGCCGCGCGCCCCGTGACGCAGCGGGCGTTTGCGACCTCGTCCGCGCCCACGTAGTCGCGCTGCTGATATACGAAGCCGCCGTCGATAAATTTAAAATCATACTTGTCGTTTTCGCGGATTAAAAACTCCCCGCCCTGCTCGAAAATTTTAATGCGCTTTTTCTTTTCAAATACCGCAAGCGCCGCGGGCGTGACGCGAGCGGCAAGGATAACTTCGACAAAAATTTCATTGATTTTATGCGCCAGCTCCTCGTCCAAAACGCCGTTTATCGCCACGACGCCGCCGTATGCCGAGACCGGATCGCATTTTAGCGCCTCGGTGTAGCTTTCAAGCAGGCTCCCCTTTACGGCAAAGCCGCATGGATTGGCGTGCTTGCAGATCGCTACCGCAGGCGCCTCCCCGAAGCTGCTAGCCAGCATCAGCGCGCCGTGCATATCGGTCATATTGTTAAAGCTCGCCTCGCCCTTTAGGCTCTTAAAGTGCTTGCTAAAAAAGTCCTCGAACTCGTACAGCGCGCCCTTTTGATGCGGATTTTCGCCGTAGCGAGTATCGAATACCTTGCTGCCCGTGATAAATTTTTTCGCGCCGAAGCCGCGGTTAAAGCGCTCGTTCATATAGTTTGCGATCATCGCGTCGTAGGCTGCGGTGTGCTCAAAAGCTTTTATCATTAAATTTTGCCTAAATTTCAGCTTCTCGCTCTCGTCCGCGCCGCTTAAATTTTGCAAAACCGCGCCGTAATCAAGCGGGCTCGTGACGACATAGACGCTTGCGAAATTCTTAGCTGCCGAGCGCACCATCGCAGGTCCGCCGATGTCGATATTTTCGATGATCTCGGAAAAATCGTCGGTGCGAGCCACGGTCGCTTTAAAAGGATATAAATTTACGCAGACGAGATCGATGCCGCCGATGTCGTGCTGCGCGGCTTGGCTTACGTGATTTGCGTCGCTTCGCTTATACAAAATTCCGCCGTGGATCTTTGGATGCAGGGTCTTAACCCGCCCCTCAAACATCTCGGGCGAGCCCGTGTATTGGCTCACTTCCGCTGCTTTCACGCCATTTTGCAAAAGCAGTTTATGCGTGCCGCCCGTGCTTAAAATTTCAAATCCGAGCCTCTGCAGCCCTTTAGCAAACTCTACGACGCCCTTCTTATCGCTAACACTGATTAACGCTCTCATCTTTTCTCCTTTTAATTTATTCGCATAATTTTTTAAAAATCAGCTCGCGCATGTCGTTTGCATTAAGCTGAAAATACAAAATCGCCTCACGGCGAGCCTTTTGATACTCGCGCCTCGTCTTTCCATCTGCTGCGCCGAGCTTTGCGCCGTTAAATTTCGCCATACGCGCCGAACTCAGCTCTTTTAGCCTCTCGCCGCCCGGAGAGATGCCGCCGCTATAATTAAACCACTCTTTGCTTTGAAAAATATTAAATAAAATTTTAAAATCTACGAAATTTCCCTTATTGTACTCGGCGCAGACCCCGTTTTTGTGGCTTACGGAGTAGATCGCGCCGTATCTGCGCTCGAAAAAATATAGTTTTATGAGCTTTGCGTTTTTATCTAAATTTGCGCCGCCGCCTAAAATCGCAAGCTTCGCATCGCCTCGCGTTTCGTAAGGGCCTAAAATCGCGCCGTTTTCGTAGAGATTGCCGCCGTAAAAAGCGTATTTCGTATCTCCAAGCTCGCTTGAAAGAACGTAGGTTTCATCGGTTGCGAGCGAGTTTTTGCCCGTACAGCCGAGCAGCGACAGAGCCAAAAACAGAGACGAGATAAAAAATTTCATCGCAAAAACCCTTTAAATTCTAAAATTTTGCCGAATTTATGAAGCGGAAATCGGCAAAGCGAAATTTGCTAAATTTACCGCATTTACCGCGCGCAAATTTTAAATTTACTTTTCAAATGCCACCGCTTTGCTCGCGCGGACGTAAATTTTAAAATTTTGCGCCGCTTGCAAAGGCTAAATTTAAAAGCCGCGCGCAAAACGTAAATTTAAACCGCAGCGTAAGCTTAGCCGAAAAGATCGGCGCTAACCGGCTAAATTTAAAATTTAACGGCGCAGCTTTTATCGCTGAGCTAGGTTGGCGCCTCCTCTTGCCGCTTTTAAAATTTTAAATTTACTTGCACATTTTGTTTTCCAGCTCGTCCATAAGCGCGGCTATGTCATCATCAATCGCACCTTGCCGCTGCTGCTCGTTGAAATTTTACGCGCCGCTTTAAATTTTACAAGCCGTAAATTTAAAGCGGCACGATATCCAAAACCGCACTAAATATAATAGATGCTGTTTTTGATATTTTTGCCGTCGATCTCGTTTTTGCGCCACGAGCTCTCGTCGTTTAGCACAATCCAGCGCTTCTCCTCCTCGCGATAAAACCAATCCTTGTCGATCTGATAGTAGATCTGGCATCCCGAAATTTCGATGATATTGGCGATGTTATTGTCGTGGTAGTTGTTCTCATCAAAGTCGGTGAATGTGCGCTGCCCCATCTCGGCGTAGAGCTCGTTTAAAATTTGAAGCATCTCGCTTAGGCGCGTATCCATCTTCTCGACCTGAAGCCCAAGCTCGTTAGCCTCTCTGAATAAGATCGGATAGTCGTGCGACGGATAGCCGCTATTTAGCTTGTCGCTGATAAAGGCGATCTTTTGCTCATCTTCGAAGTGGTAGCGCAGAATTTCGCGGCAAATTTTAAGCGACAGGCTGCTTGCGCGATCGACGGCGCCGAAAACGAGCGGATGGATATATTTGTAAAGCTCCTTGTACGGGTTCTCATCGTTCGGGCGCTCGTTATTTTTCCAAAGCTTCACCACGCGGCTTAGCTCGTCCATCGAGACGTTGGCTTGGTCGTTGGTGTTCGTAACCGGCGAAAGCTCGTGTCGCAGCGAAGTATCGACCGACGTGAGATAACCTAGCGGTCCCATCAAAATTTTATTCGCCCCAAGCGCCATCATCGTAGCCGCCGAAGCGCAGTTTGCGGGCACTAGCGCGATCAGCTCGTCGCAGTGGTTGCGCAGGATCGAGACGATCTTAAGCGATGCTATGCCGCTGCCGCCGTCAGATTTGATGTAAAGGTAGAGCTTTTCGAAATGCTTGCCCTTTAGGTGGTCGTTGATACTGATCGCGTCGTTGCCGCAGACGCTGCCCGCGCCCGAGTTAAAATAGGTAAGCAGCGGCGCGCCCAGATATTTCTCGATATTGGTGATCACCTCTTGCGTTTGTTTCATCAAGATCGGCGGTTGCTTCGCCGCCTTTTTGGCGCCCTGCTTCTGCGGCTCTTCGTCTTTGGATAAAAATCCCATGTTTTTCCTTTCGTGTTGGTTTGGTTTTTAAAATTTTATTTTACAAATATCGCGCAATTTGTCTTGGTGCCACTCGATGCTCTCTTTAACCGTATTGCCTAGAGCCGTATGCGGGCTTTGCAAGAATGCCCTACTATTTTTTAGTCTTGAGTCCACGTATTCATAGCGCGAGATCACGTTTGCGCTCGCATTTTGCGACACCGAAGCCAAAAACGAGTATGAATAAAGCGGCGCGGAGGAAGCGTAGCCGCTAAAGTGCTCTTTTAGGCTTACGAATTTGCCCTCCGTAAATGCCTTGCAAACGCCGCCACTCGCGGAATACTCGGCGATTCGTAGCTCTTTATTGGGCGTAAAAACGTAGATCGTAAATTTATTTAGAGCTCTTTGCGAAATTTGATCCCCAGCCACGCTCACTCCTCTTTCGTCCGTAAATAGATAGAGATTGGAGCCCGCCTCTTCGTATTTTCCTAAGATCGCGTCATCTTTAAAAAGCACGCCGCCTGAAATTTTATACTCAGTGACGGTCTGCCCGTCGTAACTCATCATCACGGAATTTTCCGGATGCAGCTCGGCTTGCGAATACTTTACCTTCATACAGCCTGCGAGCAGCGCGACCGCCGCAAGCAGCGCCAAAATTTTGATTTTATCCATAACTCCCTCGAAGTTTATCTACAAAAATCGTCTAAGACCATGGTTTTAAGACCCTCGATCGTCTTTTTGAAAAATTCGGCCACAGCCAAGTCTTCCGCGATATATTTCGTATCTTTGCGATCGACCGCTTTTTCAAAATTCATATTTTTATATGCGCTCAACGTTTTTGAACTCATATTTTGCACCGAGCTCTCGCTTTTTGAAATTCTACCGTCCGCATAAAGCCAATCGCCGTCTTTAAACATATTTGAAGTATAGTCGAAATTTACGTATCTGCCTGCATTATAGACGCTACAAATCCCATCTTTGTGCCAAACGCTAAATACCATTGCCCTTTCGTCGTTAAAAAGATAGAATTTCATCCGCTTGGCATTCAGCGCAGACTTGTAGTTATTGCCGTAAGACTTGCCCGCTTCATCAAGCACAAGCATCCTAAACTCGCTTCTATCCATAGAATACACGCCTAAATTTTTGCCGTTTTCATACAGATCCTCGCCGGCAAATTTATAGATCACGGTTTTGTTGCCGTCGTAAAATTTAAACTCCTTATCGCTCTTAGCCGGGCGCAATACCCCGCATCCTCCAAGTAGTGCCGCCAAAACGGCAAAAATTATGAAATTTTTCATTTATCACTCCTTAAATTTAATCCAACCTTTTAGACTTTTCTCTACAAAGCAGACCAAGAAGCGTAGCACCGCTAAGCACGACGGATGCTTGCACATGATCTGCTACTGTCGAATTTAGTTTTTCTAAAATTTTTTTATCCACATAAGATAACTTTTCATTAACGAAATCATACCTGGATGAAATTTTCCCCATTCCTTTTCTTGACATCAAAACATCATAACTATATGCCACGATCGGCTCGCCTCGTGAATATATAGTAATATACTCCTTTATATGTACATATTTTCCTGCGGACAATGCTTTACAAACGCCGTCATTATGGCTATAAGAGATCACTTTAATAAATTCGTTCGGAACAAATATTATCTCCGTAATTTTTTTAGAATTATGTTCCTTTATGGGATCTATATAACCATTTCCCATTTCATCAGTATAAATGTGCGTACTAAGTCCCGGTGCCGTAAGATATTTGCCTAACACTTTGCCATTTTTATAGAGTTTTCCGTTATGGGCTCGGTATCTGGTGGAAATATTTTTGTCAAAGCTTAACATTGCGATATCTTCCGAGTCGGCAATTCCGTTTTGATCTTTTTTGCCCACGCATCCTCCAAGTAGTGCCGCCAAAACGGCAAAAATTATAAAATTTTTCATTTATCACTCCTTAAATTTAATTTGACGCCGCGGATTTGATCCGCTTTTATCTGCGCACCTTGTCGCCGTATCGCGATCCGCCTTAAAATTTCAAGGCGTTTTGCGCCCTCAAATTTTAAAATTTCCTCGCCCTACTTCTCGCCGAAGCGCTCTTTTAAAATTTTATACGCCTCGTTGATCTCCTGAAGCTTCTTCGTGCCCTCCTGGATGATCTCCTCGTCCGCGCCCTTGCCCATCAGGATGTCGGGGTGGTATTTTTTCACGAGCTCGCGATATTTTTTCTTGATCTCGCTAAACGTAGCGTCCTTTGAGAGTCCCAAAATTTCATACGGATCCCTTTTGCTTTTGGCGGAGCTTTGCGAGCCGCCCGAATAGCCGCCATATCCACTCGAATACCCGCCGTATGAGCCGCTAGAACTTTGCGAGCCTCCGTAGCCCGAACCCGTCGTGCCGCCATAACCGTAGCCCGTACCGCCGCCATAACTGCTGCTTCCGTAGCCGCCGGTGCTTCTGCCGCCGTATTTGTCCCAATATCCGCCGCTTCTTGTGCTATAGCCGTCGTATTCGTCGTAAGCGGAATCGCTTTGCGCGCCGCCATTTTCGTAATAGGTGCCGTAAAAGCTGCGCTCAAAGGTCGCAAACATCTGACTTTGGATATGCTCGGGCAAGCCCAATCCGTCGCAAATCTGCGAGATCGTGCGCCGCTCCGCCGCGCTAAAACCGCGATCGACGTAGGCTAAATTTAAAAAGAAATAGATTAGCCCCGTTTTGCGGCTCGGACTCGGGCGGTAGGTTTGGTTATACTTCTCGGCGAGCTCGCGCACGTTTGCAAGGCTTTCTTTCTCGAGCTTATAAACTAGCTTCAGCGCCTCTCGCTCGCGCTCGCCGGCGCCCATTTGGCGCACCAAATCGTCCAAAATTTCGCTTATCATCGCGGCTTCGGCCTCGCTTACGTGTCCGTCGCTTTTGGCGACCTTGGCTAGAAGCGCTACTAAAATTTTAGCCTCTGCTAGCTGCATTCGCGCCTTGCCGCGATAGCCCGAGTTGCCGAAAACTCCGCCGATCTGGGCAAAAATATAAAGCGCGATTAAAAGAAATACAATGCCGAGCACGCGCTAATCTTCGCTCTTTACGATCTTGGCAAACTCGCCGAAGTAAATTTCTTTTAGCGCAGCAAGGTTTTTGCGGACGGAATTTATGCGAAACGTTTCGCCGCCGCTGACGCCTAGTCGCATCAAGCTTAGCCCGTATTTTGCGGCCAGCTCTTTAAATTTCGCCTCGTCGCGGACGCCGAAAATCGCGCGCGAAAAGCTCTCGTCGAAAATATCTCTGCTATCGTCGCAGCTCATCTCAAACTCGCCGCCGATGCCGCCCACGCACGCCATTTTAGCTAGCGTAATCGCCACGCCGCCGATTCCTACGGAGTTTGCAAATTCCAAAATCCCGCTCTTGCCGGCTTCTATCGCGAAGTCCCACAGAGCGCGCTCGGCTTTTAAGCTTAACTCTGGCAGGCTACCTGCGACGCGATTTTCTACCGCTTTCATATAAAGCGAGCCCGCAAAAACGCCCTTCGTATCACCCGTCAGATAGACGCTCACGCCGCTAGCGCAAAAATCGCTAGGGATGATCTCGCCCTCGTTCGTGCCCACGCATACGATCGCGGGAGTGGGCTGGATGCTAACGCCGCCCGTTTCGTTATATAGGCTTACGTTGCCGCTTACGACGGGGGTATTTAGCGCGGCGCAAGCTTGCTTGATCCCCTCGCAGCCCTGCGCGAACTGCCACATAACCTCTGGATTTTGCGGATTGCCGTAGTTTAGGCAGTCGGTGATGGCTAGAGGCGTCGCGCCGCTCATCGCGACCTTTCGCCCCGCCGACGCTACCGCAAGCGCCGCGCCTATGCGAGGATGGACGTAATTCATCCGCGTGTTGCAATCCGCAGCCATCGCGAGTTTTACGCCGTTTTGCTTAACTCGCATCACCGCAGTGCCCAGCATGCCTGGACGCTTGGCAGAATTTAACCCTACGTTGGCGTCATATTGATCGTAGATGTAGGATTTATTTAGCACTTCGGGGTCCTCAAAAATTTTATCAAACGCCGCGTCAAGCTCGCGCTCGCTCGCACCGCAGCCGCATAAATTTTGCCGCGCGATCTGCGCCATATATGCAGGCTCTTTTATCGGGCGATCCAGCACGGGAGCCGCCTCGCTAAGCGGCTCGATCGGAATAACGCCCGCTAGCTCGCCGTGCCAAAAAAGCTCCATCTTGCCGCTATCCGTCACTTCGCCGATTACGGCGGCATCCAGATCCCATTTGGCAAAAATTTCTTTGATTTTCTCCTCGCAGCCCTTTTTTGCGCAGATCAGCATGCGCTCCTGGCTCTCGCTTAGCATCAGCTCATACGGGCTCATCCCCTCCTCGCGCATCGGCACCTTGTCTAAACTTAACCTCATGCCGCTGCCGCTACGCCCCGCCATCTCAAAGCTGCTTGAAGTAAGTCCCGCCGCGCCCATATCCTGGATACCCACGACGTAGTCCGTCTTAAAAAGCTCCAAGCACGCTTCCATCAGCAGCTTTTCAGCGAACGGATCGCCCACCTGCACGGTCGGACGTAGGGATTTGTTTGCGTCATTAAAGCTATCGCTCGCCATCACGGCTCCTCCGAGCCCGTCGCGACCGGTTTTGGAGCCCACGTAGATCACGCTATTGCCCACGCCTTCGGCCCTGCCGTAGAAAATTTCATCCTTTTTAACGATACCCAGAGCAAAGGCGTTAACCAAAATGTTGCCGTCAAAGCTCTTATCGAAGCTCGTCTCGCCGCCGATCGTAGGGATACCCATGCAGTTGCCGTAGTGCGCGATGCCTGCGACCGCTCCTTTTAGCAGATAGCGCTGCTTTCGTGCATTCTCGCTTCTTCCTCGCATCTCGCCGAAACGAAGCGAGTTCATGTTGGCCTCGACGCGCGCGCCCATCGTAAAGATATCGCGCAGTATCCCGCCCACGCCGGTCGCAGCCCCCTGAAAAGGCTCTATGAAGCTAGGGTGGTTGTGGCTTTCCATCTTAAAAACCGCAGCCATGCCGCCGCCGATGTCGATGACGCCTGCGTTTTCGCCCGGACCCTGGATGACCCAAGGCGCCTTGGTCGGAAAGCCGCTTAAATATTTTTTGCTCGATTTGTAACTGCAGTGCTCGCTCCACATCGCGCTAAAAATCCCAAGCTCGAGCAGATTTGGCTCGCGACCTAAAATTTTTAAAATTTTTTCATATTCTTCGTCTGAAATTTTATGTGCCGCTACTACTTTTTTGTCCATTTTTTCGCCCTTTTTGCCGTTAAATTTAGGCCTGTATGATAGCTAAAATTTTCTATCATTTCGATTAATCTTCGCCCTTTTTAAGATACTTCTCGTAAAGTTTCGCCTCTTTTAAAAACGCGTAAAATGCGTTAATATTTGCCGTGATAAATCCCTTGCGTCCGTCAAAAAGCGATCTGCGCAAAATGTATGATTTAAAAAACGCAAACGGATAGATCAGCAAAAGCTTCGCAAGGCTCGGCTTTTTGCCCTTCTCAAAATCCCCCTGCGCGCGCAGCGTGGAGTAGTTGTTGTTTTTCATAACAAGCTCTGCGATCGGCTTTTCGCTAAAATGGTTGATGCAAAATTTGCTCTTTTTCACCGCGCCTTTTATGATCGAAATTTGCGCATGCACCCCCATATTTTTATACTCGCCGCACTCCTTGCGAAAGAAGCGGATGTGAGTGTTTTTGCGCACGAGATCGGAGCATTTGCGCCCAAGCGAGTATTCATGAAATTTAATATCCAGCGCCGAGTAATCGCTCTGGCTCATAAACTCCTCTATCTCGCCCTTTAGCTCAGGACTTACCTCCTCGTCGCCGTCGAGATTTAGCACCCATTCGTTGCTACATAGCGAAAACGCGTAGTTTTTCTGCACCCCCTCGCCCCGCCAGTCGTGATGGTAAATTTTATCGGTAAATTTACGCGCGATCTGCAGCGTGGCATCGGTGCTGCCGCTATCGACGATTATGATCTCGGCGAAATCCGCCACGCTACGCAGCATACGCTCGATGTGGCGCTCCTCATTCATCACTATCGCATAAACGGATGCTTTAATCATAGTTTGTTCCTTATCCTCGTAAATTTCAGCCAAAAATCAAAAAACCCCTCTGTACCCAAAATGCCGATACGCTTTACGGCGTATTTGTCGTCGCCCGCTTCGTAAAGTCCGCGCTTGACGACCACCGCGCCTTTAAAATTTGATCTGGCGATATTTAAAATTTCGTCGTTAAATTTACCGTAGGGATAGGCAAACACCTCGCACGGCTGAGCGCAAATACGTGCTACGCGAGCCTTGGATGCGATGATCTCGTCTGCGGCGAGCTGCGGATCGCTCGCGTAGGTAAGGTCTAAATTTACGTGGTGCATCGTATGCGCGCCGAACTCCACCAGCCCGCTTGCCTGCATTTTTAAAATTTGCTCCTCGCTTAGCATCCGCGCGAGATGAGCGGTGTTGGCGCGCTCCCAGTCGTTTTGCACGGCGTCCGGCACCAAAAATATGCTCGCTTTGAAATCATATTTTTTCAAAATTTCAAAGGCGCTGGTAAAATTATTTTCAAATCCGTCGTCGAATGTGATGCAAACCGCCTTTTTAGGCAGCCGCTCTAGCGCAATGAGCTCGCCAAATTTAAAGCTTTTAAAGCCGTTTTTCGCAAGCCACGCGATCTGTCTTTCAAAATCCGCGGGCTTTAGACGCCATTTGTCGAATTTATCGCCTTTGTGCTCCTCTATGCTATGATACATCAGCACCCGCGCCTTATGCCAACCCTGCGGGATCCGCCACCAGTTATACCGCAGCGAAACGCCCACCGCGGCGGCAAAGATTAGAAAGGCTACAAAATAAATCATCTGAATTTCTCTCCGTTTTTATAGACGAACTCGCGCCATTCGTAAGGCTCGCTATAAAAATCGCCCCGCTCGTTTTTATCTCTTCCGTTTGGTGCGTCGTGACGTTCGCCGCCGCTCTCGCTGCATTTTTCATCAGAAATTTCACCGCAGGCATCTGCGCCAAAGCTCTCTTCAAAGATCGTCTCAAGCATAAATTTTGCCACTCGGGCGGCGTTTGCGATCTTTAGCGTCTTAGCTCTGCCGCACCGCGCGATATTTACGTATTCGCCGCTAGTAAGAAGGCATTTTATCTTTGAAAAGCAATCCGCAGGATCATCAAAATAAACTATCTCCGAGCCATCCTCGTAAAGCCGCTCAAACCCAGCGATCTTGGGGCTAAAAGTGCAGACGCCACAGCCCAAAAACTGTGCCATGCGGTCGCTCGCGCCGAGCAATTTATGAGCGCGCGCGCACTCAAGTTCGTCGTCGCGATTAAAATTTATCGCGATCTTCGCAGCCGCGATCTCGCGATGAAATTTATCGCCGAATACGGCAGGCGCGCCGAGGCTCGCAAAAATTTTAAGCCTAAGCCCCTCTTTTTCGCAGAAATCGCGCAGCAAAAGCGCAAATTTATACCTCACGTCCTCTTGATAATCGCGCGCTATGTAGATCACGTCGGTCGTTTTAGCAGTGTCTAGTCGTCTATCAAACGCCGCGTCGGAGATATTTGGGAAAAAGGCGAATTTCGCGCCGTATCTCGCCGAAAGATCGCGCAGCTTCAGTGCATTCGCCCAAAAAAACACGTCGATGAAGCTTAGCTTTTCGAAAAATTCCCGTTTTTCTTGTAGGTGATCGACGTACCAGATCGCGATTTTGATCTTAGGAAGCGCCGATTTTATCGCTTGCAGCGTGCTAAGACTAATTTTTTCGCCCTTACCGATTAGAAGTAGATCGGCGCCGATGTTTTCGCAGATACGCACGAGCTTGGCATTCATCTTCTCTAGCCCGCTGTTTTTCAGCCCGCAAAAGCGTAGGCTCCGCTCCCAATCGCGGTAGCTAAAATCATAGACGAAGTGCCCGCCGCGGATGAGCCCGTGGCTGATTTTGCGCTCCATGCCGTAGAAAAAACTGCCGTCGTCGTATTCGTTGAAAATGCCGCAATGCACGATCTTTAGGCTTCGCATAACAGCTCCTCGTAGTAATTTTTAAGCGAGCTAATATAATTTTGCAGCGTCAAAGTTTGCTTAAAGCCGGCGTGTTTTTGCGCGAAAGCCCGGGCATATTCGCCGTAAGTGCGGTAAATTTCATCGATTTTAGCGCCCAGATCCGCCGCCTCGCATAAAAACTCCTCGCTTAAAATTTCCGAAATTCCGCCCACGCGGGTAGATATCAGCACGGGCGAATAAAAAATACCTTCGATCAAAATCACCGGAAAGCCCTCCTTGCGCGAGCTGATGACGTGCAGGTGCGATGCGCTCAGAGCTGCCGCAACGTCGTCGCAAAAGCCGCACAGCCGCACGCGGTCCTGCAAATTTAGCGAATCGATTAAATTTTGCAAATTTTGCCTCTCGCCGCCCTGCCCGTAAATTTTAAGCTCGAAATCAAATTTCAGCTCGCTTGCGGCGCGGATCAAAAGATCAAAACCCTTGATCTTATCGAGCCTGCCGACCGCGACGATACTAAATTTAAAATTTTCCGCCGCTGCGCTTGCGCCCTGTTGCGATACGAATACAATGCTAGTTTTATTTTGCGATACGTCTGCATCAAAAGCCCTATCTTGCGATACACTCGCCTCGCCAGCCATGTTTTGCGACGCAAATGCAACGCCAGCCATATTTTGCGACACGCCCGCAACGCAGGCCGAGTCGCCGCATGCGTCTTTTTCCCCCTCAAGCGCCCTATTTGCGGCACCCTCCGCGTCCTTGCAGCGCGCGAAAATTTCATGATTTACAAACTCCCGCCGCGGCTCTATGCCGAAATATATCACCTTCGCGGCGTGATTTATCGTGGTTGCGACCTTGCGCGAGGCTGCGATGACGTTTCGCACGCGATCGAAAACGGGCGCCTTGCGGTCGTTGTGCTTGGTCGCGACAAGCTTAAGATTTAAAAATTTTTCGACCACGAAGCCGATCTGCGCGGCTTTGGCACCGTGTGAATGTAAAATTTCAAATCCGCCCGAGCGTAAAAACCGATAAATTTCAGCGAACAAAAACGGATTGTAGCGCTTATCCCGGCTTTTGTACTCATAAATTTGCACGCGAGCATCCAGACGCTGCAAAAACTCGCATCTATCGGGCACGATTAGCGCCGCGTGCTCGCTTTTGCAAAGCTCATTTAGCGAGTCGATTACGATCTTTTCGACGCCGCCGTAAAATCTGGAGCAGCAAAGATAGGCGATTTTCATCTGTTTCTGCCCTTCTTCATCTTCAAAATAAAGCTAAAAAGCCCCTGCCTGCCGCTAACCATGATGCGCGGAATTTCAAAATTTGAGTAGTGTGGGCGCAACACGTCGTTTTGCGTCGTAACGGCGCAACTAAAGCCCGCCTTGCGCGCGCAGCGCACGCTAGTTTCGTTATAAAAGCCGAACGGATAGGCAAAAGCGCTGCAAGAGATCTCAAATTTCGCCTCTATTTCGCGCTTTGATTCACTCATCTGACGCAGCTGCTCTTGCGGATCCAGGCTAGGCAAGTTTGCGTGATCGAGCGTATGCGAGCCGATCTCGATGAGCCCGCTTCGCAAAAGCTCGCGGACCTCATCATCGCTTAGCATCTGCTCGCTATTTAGCTCGTCGCTTGATTTTTTCAGATCCTTATCGGTCGCCCAATTCCCGTCAAAGCGCCGGTTCACGATGAAAATCGTCGCCTTAAAGCCGTATTTTTGAAGTATCGGCAGAGCGCCCGTAAGATTATCGCGGTATCCGTCGTCAAAGGTAATGCAAACCGCCTTTGCGGGCTTTTTATCCAAGCTTGTAAGCTCGCTTAAAGTGTAGCTCGTAAAGCCGTTTCGCTTCAGCCACGCAAGCTGTTTTTCAAACGCGGCAGGGGTCACGCGCAGGCGGTTAAATTTAGAGGCATGCTTTGGCAGATGCTCGCGGATCATATGATACATCAGCACACGCGGATACTCGTAAGGTTGGTCCTTCGCCCACCACGCAAAGCGCAGGCAAAACCACGTAAAAAGCGCCGCAACAGCCAAAACCGCCGCGTAGATCATCGCTCGATCCTCATGCGATATGCCAAAAAACTCAAAATCGTAGCTAGGCTTAGCGCTTCTTTCGACAGATACGCGCCGTGGTCGAACTGGCAATCTATCAAAAGATAGATTAGAAGCGCAAGAACCCCAAACTGCTTGCTTTGAACGCACTCCTTAAAAACGCTAAATAGGATCGCGCCGTAAAAGATGAGGCCGAGTGCGCCGCTATAAAGTAAAATTTCTAAAAAGAGATTGTGCGGCGCGTTGTATTCGGGATGCTCAAGGACCGGGGAGCCCGGCAAATTTATATATGAGCCCAGCCCGTAGCCTAAGATAGGCTTTTGCTGCGCCATTTCTAAAATATAGCTCCAAATCACGGTTCTGCCTGAAGAATCGCCGCTAAATAGCGCGGCTAGCCTTTGCTCAAACGACGGCGAAAGCGCGAGTAAAACGGCGAAAAGTGCGATGAAACATACCGTGAAAAGCAGGTATTTTTTGTTTAGACTTTTTAAATTTAGCGCGCCGTAAAACACAAGCGCGCAAAACGCGCCAACCCATGCCGCTCTGGAAAATGAAAAGATCATAAAAAACGCGAATAAAAATAAAGCCGCAAATTTAAGCGCCAAAGGCCGCCGTATCGCCGCCGCGCTAAGGCAGAGCCCAAAACCCATAAAAAGCCCTAAAATATTGCGGTTTGAAAGCGATCCGCTAAGACCGCCGCGAACAGAGTCGCTTGAAAAGACGATCGCATCGGTGCTGCTTACAAGCTGATAGATCACGCTTACCGATAAAATTCCAAGCCCCACGAACAAAAAGGCAAAAACGGCGTTTTGATCAAAGAATTTGAGCTTGTAAAAATAGCAAAGCACCAAAAATATCGCGCCGTATCGAAGGACGAAAAATAGCGTGCTCTGCCACGCTTTTTTTGAGATCACGGCATCGTTTAGGAGGTTTGAGATCGCTAGCGTCACTACCAGGCAGAGGAAGCAGATCGCGATAAATCGCGTCTTTTTCAAAATTTCGCTTAAAATTGCGTAGTTTTTAAAATACAATAGATGCGCCAAAAAGAACAAATTTAGCGCCGCAAAGGAGATCTGATAGACCGCGTTTTTAAAAAACAGTGACGCGCACCAAAGAAGCAGTAGCGTTAAAAATGTAATCCTCCAGCCGCTAAGCGCGCCGTTTTCGTAAAAAAATTTTTTCATATTAAACTCTCATAAACCTTTATCGTTTTTTCTACCATCTGCTCTAGGCTGAAGTTTTGCGAAACGTAGCCGTAGCCGTCAAATTTCAGCTCGCGCGCGGAGGCAAACAGCCCCGCTAACGCCTGCGCGTCGCCTACGTCAAAAAAATAACCGTTTTCGCCCTCTCTTACGATATCCAGCGCGCCGCCGTGGCGGGTCGCAATCACCGGGCAGTTTAGCGCTATCGCCTCAGCCATCGAGCGCCCGAAGCTCTCGGGCTTGCTTGAAGCGCTTACCGTGACCGACGAGAGCGAGTAAATCTCGGCTACCTTGCTCTGCGAGCCTGCAAAAATTACGCGCTCGCAGAGACCAAGCTCAGCTACGAGCGATTTTAGCTCGGAAAAATACTCGTCGCGATCCGCTCTCGCGCCGCCCACGATCAAAATTTTAAGCTTTTGTTCGCTTGCCAAAGCCGCGGCGCGGATCAGGGTTTTGTAATCCTTAATCTGCGTGATGCGCCCAACGCCGGAGACGATGAAATCATCCTGCGCGAGGTTAAAATTCTGCCGAAATTCCGCGATGAAGCGCTCATCTAAATTTTTGGGATTAAATTTTTCTAGATCGATACCGCGCGGAATGATCGTGATCTTGGCTGCATCCGTGCCGTAGCTTCGCACCACGTGATCGCGCGTATAGCCGCTAGGACAGATGATCGCGTCCGCATCGGTCATAATCTTGCTGTAGAAATTTACGGAATTTATCCCGTGCACGGTGCTTACGATCTTTGCACGCGGTTGAGCAAATTTAACCAGCCACGCCGGCACGCGGGAGCGGACATGCACGATGTCGGGAGCGATCTCGCTTAAAATTTTACGCAGCTTTAAGACGCGCGCCGCAACGCTTAGGATATTTTTGGAGCAAACATCGAGCTGTATGTGCACGCCGCCCTCGTTTTCTATCTTTGGCGCCAATTTGCCGCCGTTACTGATAACGAAATTTTCGATGCCGCGCCGCGCAAACTCTCTATTTAGCTCGACTACGCCGCGCTCGACTCCGCCTTCGTTCAGCTCGGGCAGGATTTGCACGACCCTCATATTTTTATCTCCCTCACAAACGCCCCAAGATCGTACTTCGCAGTCTTTTTTAGCGCTTCATCGTAGCGCCTAGCATACCCCGTAGAAACGAGAGCATTTATAAAATCGTCAAATTTATTATGAGCGTCTTTGCGTTTTAAACTCAAAATAGCCACGTTCGCGCTCCCGTTAGATGCAGCCTCGCTTATCATCGAGACACTGTCCTCGCTGATAAAGACCCACTCGCACTGCGCCAAAAAATCGCCGATCGGATTTACGGGCTCGCGGCTATAAATCACGCTGTAATCCCAACTGAGCTTTTCTAGTGCACTCTCGGTAGCCCGCGGCGTGCGCGGAGAGGTCGTTAGCGCAAACTCGCAGTCCGCAAACTGCGCCCTTACGCCCTCTATCTGATTTAAAATTTCATCCCCCATCTCAAAGCAGGAATTCGGCCCGCCAATGATAAATCCGATGGATTTGCGCTGCGGCCTATACAGCCCCTGCGGACGTGAAAAGCTAAGCGAGACGGGCGAAATTTTAAGATTTGCGCGCGGCTCTGGGCGATCGTGCGCGCCTGCAATGATGACGCTAAAATCCTTGCGGTAGCCCTTCGGATACATTAATGCTATACTCGGCTTTGCGTATCTGCGCGCGTAAAATTTCAGCGCGTAATAGCTCGTAGAGCCCGCGCCTACGAATAGATCGAAATCTGCGAAATTTAAATTGCGATCCGATACGGCGTCTGAATTGGTGCCATTCGGCGCGGCGTCTAAATTTACGCTATTTTGCGAGGCGGAGCTATTTAAAGCGGGACTATTTAAATTTGATCCGTTTTTGAGGTCCGCCGCCGTGCCGTTCCCGCCAAGATCGCACTTAAAAATTTTAAAATAAAGCCCGAAAAAATCAAGCGCGTAGGAGCAAAGTTTAAGAAGCTTGTTTGCGTAAGCGATCTTGCAAAGGCAAAACTCAAGCCCTCTTAGCTCGCAAAATGCGATGCTTTGATTCTCGTGCCCCTTGCGGCCGTCGCTTAAGATGAGCGCTTTTCGATGCGGATTTTTAGCGGCGGACGGATTTGCAGCGGAGCTTTCGCTGTTTAAATTTAAAGAGCCGCCGCCTGCGTGCCACGCGTAATCTGAGGCACCCGATCTTAAATTTTTACCTCTAAAATTTTCACGGCGCAAAATGTAAGAGGGGCTGCCACAAATCGATATGAAGTTTTGGAAGTCCGAATTTTTACAATCTCGCGCGACGACAGCGATCGTCATAGAGCTTTCGCGATTTAAAATTTTACCTTCTCGCGCGGCATCGCCTAAATTTACGACGTTTTGCTCTTTTGCAAAAAAGCGCGAGCCCTGCAGCGCGGATAAATTCCTAACGACTCTGTGTTTGCTCTCGCCTCTTGAAATTTGCCGCGCCATCAGTCCATCTTCCATCGTTTGTGTATCCAAAACCACTGCTGCGGCGCGGTTCGCACGACCTCTTCGAAAATGTCGTTGCACTTTTGCGTGATAAACAGCTCGGCCTCGTCCTTGTTTAGCCCTTCAGGTAGCGGCGGAAAATCCTTGATCACGATCTCGTAGCGATCATCCGCGCCGCGCCGCGCAAAGATCGGGATCAGCACGGGATGAAATTTCAAATAAAGCGACGCGATGGTCTTCGTGGTGTAACACTGTCGTCCAAAAAAGGTCGTAATCAGGCTGTTTTTAGGGCCCGGCTTTTGATCGGGCAGAATGCCTACGTTGCGTCCCTGCTTTAGCGCCTGCACGAGCCTGCGCATCGCATCGTCCTTGTAAATAAGGTCGTTGCCGTAGCGCTCGCGAAACGGCGCCACGAGCCGCTCTTCGATCAACTCATTATCGCTGCGACGCCCGACTACCGAGACGGGAAAGCCGTTGGCGCCGAAAAAATTGGCTAGAATTTCCCAGTTTCCAAAATGCGCGGTAAAAAATAAAATCCCGTGCGGATTATCACCTTTTAGCTTTCGGACGCGCTCTAGCGCCTGCTTGCCGTTTGAAATCAGATCATCAAATTTTAGTCTGCCGTTGTAAAATAAAAGCGTATCAGTAAGCGTCCTAGCGATACTGTGAAAATTCTCGATCGCAAGAGAGTGAAGCTCACTTTCGCTTTTTTGCGGATAGGCGGCGCGAAGGTTGTCTTGTGCGACTTTAACGCGCCTACTAAGCTTCCACGATGCAAAAAGTGCGAGCTTATCGAAAAATGCGAATATGAAGCTTTTCGGCGCGAATTTTGCAAATTTTATCAGACCCAGCGCCAAAAAATATTGGATTTTTTCCTTCATAAAGACCTCATTTTAAATGCGAGATTATATTGAATTTTGGCTAATTAGTAGCTAAAACGCTATTTACCGAGGCAAAAATTGCTAAACATTTCGTCTAAAATTTCATCTCTCTCAAATGGACGTGAAATACGTGCAATCGCCTCAATCGCGCGATTTATCTCAAATGCAAAAAGCTCAAGCTCGCCGCAAGCTAGGCGCTCGCTCGCGTTTTTAAGAGCCGCAAGCGCGCTCTCGCAAGATAGAATTTGCCGCTCATTGCTTAGCATAAGGCCATCGAAATTTTGAGAATTTAAGTAGCTCTCAAGCGCGGTTAAAATTTTATCCACGCCCTCGTTTGCAGAAATTTCAAGCGGCGCAAAAATGGAATTCGCTTGGGTAGTTTGCCCAGCGGAATTTATTGCAGAGCTACTAGGCGCGATGGAATTTGCAGAATTTTGTTTGGAATCATCCTGAGTAAAATTCTCCGCAGCACAGCTTGCAGTAGCGCGCTCGGTATTTGGCGACGCTAGTCCCGCTTTTGCGGCAAAATTCTGTTCCTTTGGATTTATGGAATTCGCAAGAGCTATTTGGCTTGTAGGCGCGGAATTCGTGAAAATAGAATTTTGCGCGTTTAAGTCACGCTTTAAATTTTTAGCTTTTAAATTCTGCGCGTAGGAATTTAAAGAAGCGTCGCAGGTCCGACTTTGCTTTAAATTTTCGGCTGTGAAATTCTCTGATATGGGATTTTCGGCTGCGAAATTTTCTGCAGAAAAAGCCTCTAAATCCTCGTCAAGATCCTCCGCGCTAGGATGAAATTTACGCGGCAAGTCGCATTTATTTAAAACGTAGATGATTTTTTTGCTTTTTTGTTCGCGCAATATTTTTAGGATCTGCGCGTCCTCGGCGCCCCATTCGCGGCTTGCGTCAAACACTGCCAAAATCACGTCTGCCTCGCTTGCAGCGCGAAGCGAATATGAAATGCCGATACTTTCGAGCTTTGAGCCGCCGTGTCTGATACCTGCGGTATCGACTATACGGATTAGATGAGTGCCTATCTGCAGGCTTTCTTCGATGAGATCGCGCGTAGTGCCCGCCTCGTCGCTAACAATAGCGCGACTAAAGCTCAGCATAGAATTTAAAATGCTTGATTTACCGACATTAGGCTTACCCACAATCGCTACTTTAAAGCCCTCGATCAACCCCTTGCGGCTGCGGCTTATGCGGGTGATTTTTCCCAGGCTTTTTATATTTTCATCCAGCATCTTTTGCGAGCTTTGCAGCACGTCAGAAGGCAGATCATCCTCCGCGTAATCGATGCAAACCTCGACAAAAGCTAGCGTCTTAACCAGAGCCGCGCGCAGATTTGCGACGAAGTCTGCTAGCTCGCCGCGCAGGTTTCTAGCTAAAATTTTAGCCGCACTTTGCGAGCGCGAATTAATCAGATCGCTTATGGCTTCGGCTTTGCTAAGATCCATTTTGCCGTTTAAAAACGCTCGCTTACTAAACTCACCCGGATTTGCTATGCGCGCACCCAGAGCCAGCACGGCATCTAACGCCAAGGATGAAGCCGTAAAGCCGCCGTGGGTCTGCACTTCTACGACATCCTCGCCGGTAAAGCTATGCGGAGCCTTAAAATATATCAAAATCGCCTCGCCGAACGCTTCGCCGCTCGCGTCAAAAAGATTTACAAGCGTGGCATAGCGAGGGCGCAAAGAACTGCGATGTGAAAGGCTTAGAGCGATAGATAGCGCTTCCTCGCCTGAAATTCTAACTATGCAAATTCCGCCGATGCCGTGAGCCGTAGCGATAGCGGCGATAGTCTCGCTCACGATTAGCTTTTTTCGTCTACGATGACGATTTTGCCGCTACGCGTGGATTTGATGCCCACGAAACGATCTGGATATGCTTGTTTTAGCTTGTCGGCTACGATTTTGATAAATGCACCGTCAAAAGCCTTCGTGACGATACGCTCATTTCCGGAGCGCTCTACGAGTGCATTTACATAAGAATCGATAAATCGTTCTTGATTTTGTAAAAATTCCGCGATTTCAAAAACCACAGCAAGATCGTATCTGATGCTGATCCAGTTGTAAATCATATACGAAAGTGCCTTGTAGCGGTGTCCTTCTTTGCCTATCAAAAGCGCGCTATCCTCGCCTTGCAGCTTGATATAGACGGTATTTTCGTCGATTTTGCTAACATCGCTAACTTCGATATTAAACTCGCTTGATCTAAAAAGTGCAGATAGCTTCTCTTTGATATCGGATAAAATTTTATCCGTCACAACGCCCTTTTGCTTTTCTTTGCGATGTTTAGAATGCGTGGCGCGCGGATTTTGCGGCTCTGATTTATCGCTCTGCTTTTTCTCTGCTTTGCCGGTTTTGCTTTGAGAGGCGTTAAATTCCGGATTTTCGCTAAATTTTTCCCCTTCCAAAACCGCTTCTATAATAGCATTTTTTTTAAAAAAGCCCAAAAATCCGCCGCTTGGATGCTGCAAGACGCGCACGTTAAGCTGCGTTACCGAGCATCCAAGCTCAGCTGCTGCTTTATTATATGCGTCTTTTAAATTTTCTGCCTCAATTATCATGATTTTTTCTCCGCTATTTGAGCTTGTTTATGCCTAGCAAAGGCTTTATTAATGACATATTGCTGGATAATGGAGCAGAAATTATTTACCGTCCAGTATAGCGTAAGACCAGCAGGGAACATTACAAAAAATACCGTAAAAATAAGAGGCAAGAATTTCATCATCTTCTCTTGCATCGGATCGGTAAATGTAGTCGGCGTAATTTTTTGCTGCAAAAACATCAAAATTCCCATCGTAATCGGCAGGATGTAATATGGGTCTTTAAGCGACAGATCGTGGATCCACAGCGCCCACTCCGCGCCCTTTAGCTCGATCGCATTAAGCAGCACGCGGTAGATCGCGAAAAATACCGGTATCTGAAGCAGGATCGGTAAGCAGCCACCCATCGGATTGGCGCCGTTTTTCTTATACAGATCCATCATATGCATCTGCAGCTTCTGCTTATCGTCCTTATATTTCTCCTGAAGCTCCTTCATCTTAGGCGCCAGATCTTTTAGCTTATTCATAGATAGCATTCCCTTGTAACTTAGCGGGAATAAGATTAGGCGGATGATGAGCGTAAGAACTACGATCGACCAGCCCCAGTTACCGATATAGCCGTGCAGCCAGTTTAGAAATTTAAACATCGGGCGGGCGATGAAGGTAAACCAGCCGTATTCGATAATGTGCGTAAGAGCAGGATTTATCGAGCTTAGCGTTGCGTGATCTTTCGCGCCGATATAGCCCGTAAGACTAAGATCGCCGTCTGAGCCTATGAAAACCTGCGAAATTTTATCTGCGTCAGTCACGGTCGCATTCAAACTCTCTCCGTAAAATAGCGTCGTATAATAACGATCCGAGCTCGCAGCGATATTTGCGCCACTTATTCGCTCATTTTTATCCACATCGCCGTCTTTAAAAATTTCTACGCTTTCGCTTATAGCTTGCGAGCTCGTAAAAAATGAAGCGATTTTATCTGAAATTCCAGCTTCGCCCGGTTTTCCAACGATGACGCCGTGAACCGTATAGCTATCTACTTCTACGTTCGGGCGCGAGCCAGGAGTGATGAAATAAGGTGCGCTGCCGTTTAATTTAACATCCAGCTTGTAGCTGCCGTTCGGGAAAAAGGTCAAATTTTTAGTTATAGTTACCGAGCCCAAATTTTGACTTAAGCTCACGCTAGCTTCGCCGTTTCGCACGTCTAGCTCGCTAGATGAAGCGCTATAAGGAGTATCGAAAGCCATCGCGTTTAACGCCGCGTCCTCGAAGCGCATCTCAAGCGGTTTAGAATGTGATTTAGGATCAATTAAATTTATCGCATCGCCGTTTTCGTCACGGAATTTAGCATCGTTTAGTATATACGAGCTTATGCGACCAAGCCCGTCGATCGTAAAATTCGCTTCTTTGCCAACCACGCGCACTAACGGTGCAGAGATGGAATTCGCGGTATTTAAATTTGCTCCCTGCGCGCTCACGCCATCGGCGGAAGTTTGCGGAGCGGACTTGGCAGCATTTTTTTGAGCGATTTGCGCCGCGGTTGCGTTTGCCTCCATTGCGGCGCGAATTTTTGATAAATAAAAATGATCGTAAGCTACAAAAAATATGAGCGCAGTTGCTATTGCGATAGCAAGGCGCTTTGATTGAGGTAGTTTATCCAGCACTATTTCTCTCCTGCTAGTATGATATAGTATCTATTTTTTTTATATGGTATAAACCAAAGCTTAAATTTCTCCGCGCGCGCGTTAAAGCCGCCTTCACAGGCTTTTGAAAATACGCAAAATTTGAAATTTCGCGCGATTATCGGATAATCTATGCCGCCGCTAAAGAGCGGATTGCATCTTAAAATTCTAGCCGTTACAGCACAGAGCGCGCCAAAGACGCCGTTAAACTTAAACTCATAAAGCGCGTATTCCGAACAGCTCGGATAATAACGGCAACAGCGTGGCAGCAAAGGCGAAATAAATTTTCGATAAAACCCGATCGCGGCTATAAAAAATTCCTTCATTTTGCCGCTCCGATCTTTTTAAACGCCCATTTTAAATTTCGTTCCAGCTCGCTAAAACTCATATCGATCATCTGTTTTTTCGCGATCAGTATAAAAATGCCGCTATCGATGGAATTCTGCTGATTATAAAACGCGGTGCGCAAACGTCTTTTGGCGCGGTTTCGCGTGACCGAGTTGCCTATTTTTTTACTGGCGACCGCGCTAAATTTACGCTGCTCGCTAGCCAAAAAATAGACGACGGCGCATTCGCAATGCCACTTCGCCCCGTTTTTATAAACATCCGAAAAAACTCTACTGTCGCTTACCGCAGCGAACTCGCCTACGCAGCCAATCTTCTTCTGCCTTTAGCGCGTCTTGCGCTTAAAACTCTGCGACCGTTTTTTGTTTTCATACGGACGCGAAAGCCGTGAGTGCGCTTTTTAGGGGTATTGTGAGGTTGGTACGTTCTTTTCATAACTGTTCCTTTAAGAAAATGTAAAGCGGAGATTTTATAGAAACTTTACTTAAAAACCGATAAACAAAAGCAGCCCTAGCGCCGATAAGCGTCGCCTTGCAGCTTTTTACGGCGCAGTTTTAAGTCTTGCTCATTTTTATTGTTTCGCTCCTTGATATCTTGCATCGGCTGTTTTTTCATCGAAAAATCATCGTGATCACCTACGCCTTTTGATTCACGTTGCAAATTATTTTGCAGGCTTTGCCGATCTAATTCATTTTTTTGACGATTTAGCATAATTTCATTATGGTTTTTCTCAAATTCTGATTGTTTATCGTTCGCAACGTAAGCGCTGGCGCTAAGGCTTACTGCACCATCTTGTGCGCTTAACGCCGTGGAATCAGCAAATATAGCGCCGCAAAGCAGCCAAAATATCAAAGCCTTTTTCATTTGCGTTTAAATTTACCTGCCATCGCGCGATAGATCGCCGCCTCGTTTTGAAGCGTCAAATATCTTTGATTTAGCTCGTTTATCTTAGCGTTTACGGCATCGGTGCGGGCTTCTAGCATATCCTTTAGCTCGCTTGAGCCTGCTTCGTATTTCGCGGCGTAAAGATCGGCAATGCGCGCCTTTTCGTCATAGGCGGCACTTAAATTTTTAAGGCTAGCCAGATTGATCTGATAAATTCTATATAAATTTAGCACCTCATTCGTAGCGTTAGAGAGCGTCTGTTCGTAATTTACGACGTTTTTTCGAAAAGCGATCTCCGAAATTTTAAGGCGGTTTTCAACCCTCGCATAATCCAAAAACGGCAAACTTATGCTTACGTTGCCGCTTAAAAAATTTAGCTTGAAGCTATCGTTAGCGCTCACGCCTTGCCCGTTAGTAAGCCCTGCGCCTAAATTTACGCTAGGAAAGAAATTTAACTTAGCGGTCTGTTCGTCGTAAAAGCTGGAATTTAGCCTAGCGATCGCAGCTCTAATGTCGGGGCGGTTAGCAAGCGCTGTGTAAGGTACATTTAGATCAACGCCTTGGAATTCTATGGAATTTATCGAATCTGTGTTATCATCAAATTGCAAGCTGGAGGAGATGAGATTTCTCATATATTTATGATTATCCTCAATATTTTTTTGAATGCTTAATACCTTGTTTTCAAGCCCTAGAATAGAATTTTGAATCTGCCTGTAATCAAGCTGTTCGGACTTGCCGTAGTCGTATTTGGCCTTGATTATCTTTTCGATCTCTCGGTAATCGCTTAAATTCTGTTTTGTCCATTTTAGCGAATCGTTTAGATAAAGCATCTCGAAATACCCGCTTACGACGGAATTTATAAGAGTCAGGCGAGTATTTTCAAGGTCAAACTCGCTGGCTTTAGCGTTCCAGCCCTCGGCATTTACCGCCGAGCGGATCTTGCCGAAAAGATCAAGCTCATAGCTTACGTTAAAACCAGAGCTATAGGTTTTGTTCCAGTTCGAGCCGGTGCTTATGTCGCGATTAGCGCCCGCACTCCACGAGCTACTTAGCGTAGGAAAAAGATCAGCCCTACTTAGCCCTAAATTTGCATAAGCACTCTCAACGTTTAAAGCCGCTGTTTTTAGATCGTAGTTATTCGCAAGAGCTTGATCTACAAGCTTATTTAGGTATGATTCGCCATATTTTTTATACCACAGCGTATCGATTTCATAGCTTGCATTTTCGTCCTTGAAATGCTCTACAGGTTTAAATTCGACCTCACTTTGATTTGAGGCACAACCGCCGATAAAAACAGCTAAAACGCCGCTTAAAATTACTTTGGAATTTATCATTTTCTCTCCTTGTTTATTCTTGTGCTAAAGCATCTATCGGATTTAATCTGCTGGCGTTTCTTGCCGGCAAATAGCCGAAAACTATACCGATCGCAGACGACGCCGCAAAGGCAATCACGAAAGGCGCAGTAGTAAATTTCATCGCAAAATCCGGGCTTATGGTATTAAACGCAAATCCAAGCGCCAAAGCGATTAAAATTCCTAAAGCTCCGCCGAGCGAGCAAAGCAAGATCGCCTCTATCAAAAACTGCTGTAAGATATTGGATTGCTTCGCGCCGATCGCCATTCTGATGCCGATTTCGCGCGTGCGCTCGGTAACGCTTACGAGCATGATATTCATCACTCCGATGCCGCCGACGACGAGTGAGATCACCGCGATCGATGAGATCAGAATCGTCATCGTGCCGGTAGTGCTTTGTATTGTTTGTTTGATAGTATCTGCGTTCATCGTATGAAAATCCCGCGAGCCGTGTCTTTGAATAAGTAGCTGAGTTAGGCTCTCTTCGGCCACTTGAGTATTGACATCGTCTTTTATTTTGATGGTGATAGAGCTGATTTTTCGATTGCCCGTGATTTTATTCATCACAGTTGAGTACGGCGCGTAAATTCTTAAATTTTCGTTGCTTCCGAAGGCGTTTTTATCCTTGCCCGAAACTCCTATGATCTTAAGTGGCTTACCCGAAAATAAAATCGTCTTACCGATAGGATCGGAATTTTTAAAAAACGTTTTTTTAGTGTTTGGATCGATAATCGCGACGGAGGCAGAATTTTTAATATCATCGTCGCTAAAATTTCTACCATCTTCTATATCTATGCCATTAACCGCCAAAGAATTCACGCCGCCGCCGCGTAGTTGAGCCTTGGAGCTTAAATTAGCATATGTTGCCGTACCGCTTGCAGAAGCATTTGGTGTGGCATAATCGACGTAGGGCTGGCGCGCCAAAACTTTAGAATCGCTTATCGTAAGGGTGCTCACGAAGCCCGCACGCACGTCACCGAAATTTTTACCGGGAAAGATATCGATCGTATTGGTGCCAATTTTACGGATCTCGGATAAAATTTTCTCCTCCGAACCCTTACCAAGAGCTACTACGCAGATAACCGAGGCGATGCCGATGATGATACCCAGCATCGTCAAAATCGATCTTAGTTTATGCGAAAATATCGCGCTAATGGACATTTTAAAGCTCTCGATGAGCTGATCTTTGCAAAATATAAAGGAATTTTTCGTTTTGATCTGCTCTTTTTTGCGCTCAAAAACCCGTTCCGTTTTTCTTTTATCGCTTAAAATTTTACCGTCTTTGATCTCGATGATACGATCCGCAAATTCCGCGATATGCGCATCGTGCGTGACTATGATGATGGTGTGGCCCTCTTTGTGCAGCGCCGTTAAAATTTGCATCACCGTCTCACCGCTTTTGCTATCAAGCGCGCCGGTAGGTTCGTCTGCCAAAATCACTTCGCCGCCGTTTATCAGAGCGCGGGCGATGCTTACGCGCTGCTGCTGCCCGCCGCTAAGCTTGCTCGGTAAATTTTTGATGCGATCGCCAAGCTCCAGCTTATTTAAAAGCTCCACAGCTCGTTTCGTCCGTTCGCTTGCCCCTACGCCCGCATACACCGCAGGCAGCGAGACGTTTGCGGTAGCATCCATCGTAGCGATGAGATTGTATTTTTGAAAGACGAAGCCGAATTTTTTGCTTCTAAGCGCCGCAAGCTCGTCGCCGCTTAAATTCGCGGTCTCGTGACCTTCGATCTTATAGCTTCCGCTGCTTGGCGTATCGATGCAGCCGATTATATTCATCAGCGTCGATTTTCCACTTCCGGATTGCCCGATTATCGATATAAACTCGCCCGCTTCGATATTTAAGTTTACGTCCTTTAGTACGTGGATTTCGTTATCGCCGAGAATGAATTTTTTGTTTATATCTTTAAGCTCTAGCATCTTCACACCATAAAATTCTCTAAAACACCATCGGAGGCCCGTCCATATTTAACGGCGCGGCTTTTCCGTCGGCGATGAGCACCTCATCTTTTTCATCAAGGCCGCTTAAAATTTCGGTATTCAGATCGTCGCTAACGCCCGTTTTTACGTATCGCTGCTCGGGCTCTTTGCCGTTAAGCACCGTGACGTAATCGCCTTTCGCGTCGCGCTTGATAACCGAGGTAGGCAGGTAGCTGGTATTGTTCGCTTCGCTTACGATTATGTTGTTTTCGGTCGTCATTCCGATCTTTAAAAAATCGTTTTCATTATCCACTAGCATCTTTGCGTAAAAATAGATCGCGCTGTCGCTGCTGCTCGAAGAATAGGACGAACCGCTAGAGGTTTTATCGTACGTCCCGTCGCTAAGCGTGGTAAGACCCGGATCGATCTTGTAAATTTTAGCCTTTTTGATATTATCCAGATCCGATAGTATGGAGTATTCTACGTCCATTCCGACCTTTACTTTGGATATATCGCCCTCTGCGATTTGCATCTTGATCTCCATCTTGCTTAGATCGGCGATCTTTACGATCGTAGGCGTGGTTTGGTTGGAATTTACCGTTTTGCCCTCCTCTACCGGCATTGAAACGATCGTACCGCTTATCGGAGCCGTGATCTTGGTGTAGCCGAAATTCGTCTCCGCGGTGCTTAGCTGAAGTTTTGTCTGCTCGATCTGCGCCTCGATCTGCTTCTGCTCAGCCTCTTTTAAAGCGGCACTATTTTTGGCGTTTTCCACAGCCTCTTTGGAAGCGGCGTTTCTTTTATATAGCTCAAGCTCGCGATTATACTGCGTTTTAGCATTTGCCGCGGCGATCTTTGCCGAAGCCAAATTTGCCTCGTGGATCAGAAGCTGCGCCTTTTGCTGCGCAATCTCGTTTTCTTGCGTGACCGAGTCGATCTGCGCTATCATATCGCCTTTTTGAACCTTATCGCCCACTTTGACGTAGAGCTTTTTGATCTGACCGCTTACCTGCGCGCCCACATCGACCAAATCTCTGGCGTAAACCTCTCCGGCAGCCGTCACCGTGCCTCTAATATCGCCCTTTTCAAGCCTTGTGGTAAGGGCCTTCGGTGCCTCTTCTTGCTTAAAAAATTTACCGTATAAAAAATATATCGCAATGACGATGAGCAGGGTAAAGGCGATAAATTTCAAGGTTTTTTTCATTTTGCCAACTTCAAATAAAATAAGGGTTAATTTTAATGTAAAAATATAAAATTTTAGTTAAATACTAAATTCTTTGCTCGCGCAGGGCGTAAAATTTCATAATCTTTTTATGTAAAATTAGCGAAACATAAATCAGCGCCGAGCCCGCAAGTAGGCGCGCCAAATCGGCGTCCTTTTGCCAAAATACTAAATTTACGACGATCGCTGCGGGAATGAGCGCGTTATTCATAATCGCAAGCACGCCGCTATCGACCTCGCATGCGCCTTTGTTCCACAAAAAATACCCCAGAGCGCTGGCTACCGTGCCCAGATACACGATCACCGCGCCCTGCGAGAAGCTGGGATTAAATTTAGAAAAATCTCCGAGCACTATCGCGGCAAGTGCCGTAACCGCGGTGGCCCCCGCAAAAAAGTAGCCGAAAAGCTCCCTCTGCTCGCTAAAGCCGTGGCGCTCCAGCATAAATTTATACGCGCTCTGTCCGAGCCCGAAGCATAAATTTGCGCCTTGGACTAGCAAGAAGCCCGTCAAAAACTCGGAATTTATCGCGCCGAATTTTATCACCAAAGCCCCGAGCACCGCGACTGCGACGCTGAAAAGATATAGCGCGCGAAATCTAAGCTTAAGCGCGTCGTAAAGCAGCGTCACGTAAAACGGAGTAAATATCGTAAAAAGCGCCACTTCATAGACCTTCAAATACGCAAAACTGCGGTAGTAGAAGATATACATCACGCCGATCTGCACGGCGCCCACGGCGCAAATTTTAAGCGCCAGAGCGGGATTTACGCCACGAAATTTCATAAACGGCAAAAAGCAAATTAGCGCCAACGATACGCGCGAAAACGCCAAATACGCGCTGTCTATGCCTCGCAAAAACTCGCCGATCAGCGAGAAACTAAACGCCCAAATACAAGTAACCAAAATCAGTTTTTTCAAAACGTCCGCCTAAGCTTTAAAATTTAGGCGGAATTTTATAAAATTTTAGTTGAATTTGGGATTTAAATTTCGCCCGCGCGGCATAAATTTAGGTTTTTATTTATTTTAAATGTGTTAAAATTATCCGATTTTTGAAATTTAAGGGTAAAAATGAACGACGTTTCGGTTATAGTTCTTGCCGCAGGACTCGGCACTCGGATGAAGTCGCAAAAAGCTAAGGTTCTTTTCGAGCTTTGCGGCGAGCCGATGATAATCCACATCTTAAAGAAAGCTTACGAAATTTCAAACGACGTGAGCGTGATTTTACACTATCAATTCGACGAGGTTAAAAATGCGGTTCTAGCGCACTTTCCAAACGCTAAAATTTACAAACAAGACCACGAGCATTTCCCGGGCACTGCTGGCGGGCTAAAAGAGGTCGAAATCCGCGGAGCCAAAACGCTCATAATCTGCGGCGATATGCCTTTGGTAAAAAGCGCCGAGCTTCGCAAACTCTGCGAGGGGGACGCGGAGGTAAATCTAAGCGTTTTTAGCGCGCGCGATCCATTCGGATACGGCCGCGTAATCACCCGCGGCGGCGAAATTTTAAAGATCGTCGAGCAAAAGGACGCAAACGAGGAAGAAAAGGCGGTAAAAGACGCAAACGCCGGCTGCTACTGCTTCAAAAGCGAGGCGCTAAAACAGATCCTGCCGCAGATCAAACCCGATAACGCACAAAAAGAATACTACCTCACCGATGCGATCAAAATCGCCAAAGATATGGGCTTAAAATGCGCCGCCGTGTGGGTGGACGAGCAAAGCTTCATGGGCATAAACGATAAATTTGCCCTCAGCATCGCCGAAAATTTAATGCAAAACGAGATCAAAGAAAATTTGATGAAGCAAGGCGTTTTGATGCGCCTACCGCAAAGCATCTACATCGACAGTAGAGCAAAATTTATCGGCGAGTGCGAGCTGCAAGAAAACGTAAGCATCATAGGTCCTTGCGTGATCGAAAGCTCGCTCATAAAAAGCGGCTGCGTCATCGAAGATAGCATCGTAAAAAACTCCGACATCGGTCCGATGGCGCATCTGCGCCCAAAATGCGAAGTTATAGGCACTCATATCGGAAATTTCGTCGAGCTTAAAAACGCAAAAGTAAACAAGATCAAGGCGGGACATTTAAGCTATCTTGGAGATTGCGAGATCGATGAGGGCAGCAATATCGGCTGCGGCACGATTACGTGCAACTACGACGGCAAGAAAAAATACAAAACAATAATCGGCAAAAACGTCTTTATCGGCTCGGATACGCAGCTAGTAGCGCCCGTGCGGATAGCCGACGACGTCATAATCGCCGCGGGCACGACGGTTACAAGCGACGTTCCGAGCGGCGCGCTGGCGATCAGCCGAACGAAACAAACTAACAAAGATGGGTTTTTCCATAAATTTTTTAGGAGCGAAGATGAGTAAGAAAAAGGTTTTACTGGCGGTTTGCGGGAGTATCAGTTTTTACAAAGCGTTTGAAATTTTATCCGCTCTGAAAAAGTCGAATTTCGACGTCTATGTCGCGCTTAGCGACGGCGTGCAGGAGTTTGTCAGCTACAAGGCATTCGAAGCGCTGTGCGATCACCCGGTACTTTGCAAAGCCAACGAAAACTGGCAGGCGGGCATCAACCACATCGCTTATTCTAAGGTGGATTTGGTTTTGATCGCGCCCGCGACGGCAAATACGATAAACAAGCTCGCGTGGGGCGTCTGCGATAACGTATTTTTAGAGGTGCTAAACGCGGCTTTCGCCCACGCCAAGGTAGTCATCGCGCCCGCCGCGAACCCCGCGCTACTTGAAAATAACATCACGAAAAACTGCATCGATATGCTAAAAGCGAGCGTCAATGCGTATTTCGTCGATCCGATAGAAAAAACCCTAGCTTGCGGCGACACCGGCAAGGGCGGACTGGCGAGCATCGAGGCGATCATGCAGACGCTAAAGCGCGCGCTTTACAACGATAAATTTTGGGAGGATAAAACAGTCATCATCACCGGAGGCGCGACTATCGAAAAGATCGACAGCGTGCGCGGCATTACGAATTTTTCCAGCGGCAAAACCTCCAAAGCGATTGCCGACGCGCTGTTTTACCTAGGCGCGGACGTGACGCTGATCTCTAGCAACGAATATGAAAATTTACCGTACAAGCTCGTTAAATTTGAAAGCACTATCGGGCTAAAATCGGCGCTTGACAGCACAAAATTCCCCGACGGCGCATATTTGATAATGGCTGCCGCGGTAAGCGACTACTCGCCGAAGGTGCGCTACAAAGATAAGGTAAAAAAAGCGGAGATCGGCGAAATTTGGAATTTACGCCTGGGTGAAAACGAGGATATCTTAAGCTCCGTGCGCGGAAATATCAAAAAAGTGGGCTTTAAACTCGAAACCGACCGCGAAAATGCCGTCGGCGAGGCAAAACGCATGCTTAACGAAAAGCATCTCGACGCCGTCTGCCTAAACGTGCTGGACGACATCATCAAGCTCGGCGGCGACGTCCTTAAGGTCACCTTTATCACAAAAAACGATCAGGTCGTAATCGACACCGCGCCGAAGGACGAAGTCGCCCTAAAAATCGCGGCTGAGCTGAAAAAAATCTGATCCGTGAATAGCCTAAATCATCTCGCCCTCGTGATGGACGGCAACGGGCGCTGGGCGAAAAAGCGCGGTCTGCTGCGCACCGGCGGGCACGAAGCGGGCGCGGAGGTCGTGGAGCAGATCTGCGAGTTTTGCATCGACGAAGGCATCGCAAATCTCACGCTTTACGCCTTTAGCACCGAAAATTGGAAGCGCCCGAAAAGTGAAGTGGAATTTTTGATGAAGTTGCTTCAAAAATTCCTAATTTCGCGCCGCGAAAAATTTATCCAAAACGGAATAAAATTCTATCCGATCGGCGACATATCGGCTTTTGAGGGAGATCTGCGAAGCGAGATCGAATATCTTTCAAATTTAACTCAAAACGGGCGAGCGCTAAATTTCAACCTAGCGATCAACTACGGCTCGCGCGACGAGATCGTGCGAGCGTGCGAGCGGCTGCTTGCAAGCGGCGAGCGACTAAGCGAAGCGGGCATCGGCGCGCATCTGGATACAGCGCACAGCGGCGACGTGGATCTGCTGGTGCGCACGGGCGGAGAACAGCGGCTGTCGAATTTCTTGCTCTGGCAGGCAAGCTACGCCGAGCTTGCGTTTACGCCGACGCTGTGGCCGGATTTCACGCGCGAGGAGCTTGCGCGCATAGTGGATGATTTCCGCCGCAAACAGCGCCGCTTCGGCGGTCTTTGAGCTGCGGCGCAGTCGCTCTAACGGTCGCTTTAAATTTTAAAATTTTAATTCGCAGAACCGCCTGCGACGCGGTAAATTTTAAAATTTAATCCGCGAGCGCTCGCGATACCCTGAAATTTTAAAATTTCAGGATTTTAATTTACGGCGCCATAAAATTTAAAATTTTAATGCGTAAGCACGCGACGCCATAAAAATTTAAAATTTCGCCCTTTTAAATTTAAAGTTCTAGCGCGAGTCGTGTTGCGCGGCACGTTAAATTTACGCGGTGCGGCAAATTTAACGCGGCAGAATTTTAAAAATCACGCCGCGCGTTCGCGCAAAGAGCGAAAAGGAGGGCTATGAGCTACTACATACAATGTGGTTGCGGCAAAAAGCTTACCAAAAAGCCGATGAAAACTCTAAGATGCCCAAGATGCGGCAGCGTGTATAAAAAACCAAAGAAATTTATACTGGCGGTCTACATTTGCCTGCTCCTGTTTTTCGTGCTAGCATTTGCTTTCATCCCCGATAAAATGGGGATTTTGGCATCCGCAGGCAGCGGGATAGGCGCATATATTATGTTTTTATGGATCGTAGATACTTTAAACTTCGATCTTTTAGACGCCGTGATACTAGTAGTGGGATTTTTGATTTTCGGCGGATTATATGAGGCATGGGGCGAGCCGCTAATCGCAGGGCTCATAGCCATTTTATTTTGCGTAGGCGCGGCGGCGATTTTCGTAAAATTTTTTCCTTACGAGAGGCAAAAAATCAATGAAAACTAAGAAATTTCTCGCTACCATAGAGCGTTTGATTAAATTTTAAAAAGTTAAAGCTCCAAAGGAAAAAGATGGATTTAAATATCGTTTACGGCGTGATTTTTGCGGTATTCGGCACCTGCGTAGGCTCGTTTTGCAACGTCCTGATCTACCGCCTGCCGCGCGGACAGAGCGTCAATTTCCCCGCATCGCACTGCCCCAAATGCTCTCACGCTTTAAAATTTTACCATAACATTCCGCTGCTTTCGTGGCTCTTTTTGGGCGGCAAATGCGCCTTTTGCAAAACCAAAATTTCGATCCGCTACCCGATCGTCGAGCTTTTAGGCGGCGCGCTTGCGCTTGCGGCGTATTTCGGCGAGCCCGATCTTGCAAAAGCCGCAGTGCTCGGGCTTTGCTTCATCCTGCTTATGGCGCTTTCGGCTATCGATTTTGAGTATAAAGCCGTGCCCGAGAGCCTTCTTTACGTAGTTACCGCGCTTTCGCTTGCTTATACGCTGATGTATGATTTTGATCTTAGCGGCGTGGGCGCGGCGGCGGGATACGCGGCGATATTTTTCGTGCTGCGCCTCATCGTCACCTTCGTGCTAAAGCGCGAAGCGATGGGCAGCGCGGATATTTTTATCGCGGGCGTTATGGGGGCGATTTTGGGCTGGAAGCTTGGCGGCATCTCGATCTACATCGGCGCGATTTTGACGCTGCCTGCGTATCTCATCGCGCACAAAAGAGGCTACGAGCTGCCGTTCGTGCCGTTTTTATCGATGGGACTGCTTCTTACTTTTATTTTTAGAGATCAAATTTTAAGGCTCTTGGACGTCATTTATGGATAGGGTGCAGCGCTATTTATTTAGCAACTTCGTTAGCTCTTTCGCATCGCTTTTCAGCACGCTTTTTATCATAATGTCGATCGTATTTTTCCTTCAGATCGCGCGCATTACGTCGTTTATCGAGATAAATTTTTCAGAGCTAGTCAAGCTCTATCTTTTCATGCTGCCGCGCATACTCATATTTACGGTGCCGATCGCGTTTTTCGTAGCGCTTAGCATCTCGCTTTTTAGGCTCTCTAAAGAGAACGAAACCATCGTAATATTTACCATCGGCTACGCCACGCGCAAGATCGCGCTATTTTTCGGTATAAGCGCCGCACTGTGCTCTTTGGCGCTGCTTTTCGTATCGCTTTTTATGATGCCGATAGCCGAAAATTTAAAGGACAATTTCATCGATTATAAAAAGATCAGCGCGACGCTAAATATCAAATCCAACGAATTCGGGCAGAAATTTTCCGACTGGCTCGTTTTTATCGATTCGCAGGAAAACAACGGCACAAGCACGCTGTATAAGGATCTCGTGCTGTATAATCCGGGTAACTCGCAGGATCATGAGCGGATGATCGTAGCGCGCAGCGGCGAGTTTAAAAACGAAAATGCTAGCTTTTCAGCGATGCTGCACGACGGCAAAATTTACACGATGGGCGGCGAGCAGTGGCACGTAAGCGAGTTTGAAAGCCTAACCCTGCGCACGCAAAGCGACCGCAATATCCGCGGCGGAGGCGGCGTGATCGGATACTGGAGCGATATGAGCGGCAGCGAGAAGCGCAGGAAGGAATTTAGCATCTACACCCTCGTCTCGCTCTTTCCGCTGGCGAGCTTTCTGTTTGCACTAAGCCTCGGCATCGTGACCTATCGCTACGAAAAGGGCTTCGTTTACGCAGGGATCTTCGGCGTGCTTTTTAGCTACTTCGCGATGATTATGCTACTCTCCAAATACCCGAGCATCGCGCTTCCGGTGACATTCGGCGTTACGCTTATCGGCTCGCTGCTTTACTACAGGATCAAAATTGCCCCGAGATACTGAAAAGGACTCCGAGCTTTGCGGCGGCGAAATTTTAAACGAAAGCTCGTCTCCTCGAAATTTAGCGGATAAAATTTCGGCGAGCGAGCCTAGCGCGTCTGAAATTTTGCGCGGCGTAAATTTAAAGCATGAAGCACAAAACGGGAGCAGGCTTTGATCTTAAACGACGGGGTTTCAAATTTTAAAAATTCCGCTCTCGCAAGCTCGGCGAGCGATACGGCTATCCATACTGCGCCTGATTGCAGTTTGAAGCAAGAAAGCGTCAGGCAGAATTCGGACGCCGTTCGCGCCAAAAAGACCGCGCGCGGGGCGGATTTAAATTCCGCCCGTAAAAATTCCGCCGATACCGCCGCTTCGGATATTTGCGCGGCAAACGCTGCGAAAGCTAACGAGTCGAGCGGCGACGCTTTAAAAATCTATACGTCGCCCGTAGCAAAATTTTACACTACCCGTCCCACGTCCGCCCGCACCGCAAACTCTCGCAAAGCAGATACCGCCTACAAAGCGGGCATTTCCGCAAACACCCTCGCAAGCGCGTCAGAACTTAAAAATATTATCAAAAGCGCGCCTGCAAGCGACTTCGCAGCGAGTGAGCTTGCGCACATCGGCAAAATAAGCGCCCTGCCAGATACCCCCGCAGATGCGTGCACCTTCGCAGCGAGCGTAAACTCCGAGCGCGTAAAGCTCAAGCTCGTCTATTCCTATGACGGCTCGAAATTTAGCGGCTCGCAGTCTCAGCCTCACGGGCGCGGCGTCGAGGACGTGCTGCGCGCGGCTTTGGGGCGAGTGGGGATCTTTGCGCCGCTTATCAGCAGCTCGCGCACCGATAAAGGGGTGCACGCGCTTCGTCAGGTAAGCTGCGTCGAATGCACCGTGCATTGGGAGCTGCCGCGTCTAAAAGAGCTTATCAACCGCCACTGCGCGCCCTATATTTTTGTGCAACACATCAGCCCGGTGCCGCGCGATTTTCATCCGCGTTACGACGCCGTGGCGCGCTGCTATCGCTACGTTTTAAACCACGGACGCCCTAGCCCCTTTCTTAGCGATTTTTGCGTGTTTTATCCGCGCGTGGATCTTGCCGCGCTCAATGCTGCGCTTGCAAATTTTGTCGGCGAGCACGATTTCAGCGAGTTTATGAAAAGCGGCAGCGATATAAAAAGCCCCGTACGCAAGCTCTGCGTCGCGCGCGCCTACTCTTTTAGAAATTTGACCTTGATAAATTTTAAAGCCAATGGATTTTTGCGAGCGCAGGTGCGGCTGATGGTCGCAAACGCCCTAAAATCCGTGCAGAGCGGGCGCAAGATCAGCTTCTCTCGAGCTCTTAGCAGAATCCCCTTTCCGCCGAACGGGCTGTATCTTAGCAGCGTGAGTTATTAAGACTTGAAATTTATAGCGTTAAATTTTATCCACGGGCGTTTGGATTTCAAGCTTAGAATTTTATCGCGGTAAAATTCTGCATATGAGAGTAGATCGCCACCCTACTTTGATATTAAATCACCTGCACCACGATGTGTAAAATCGTAAATTTGCGCGAAATTCGATCTGTTTTTATTAGAATTTTATAGAAATTTAGCAATACTTTCAAACTTTTAACTCAAAAAGGAGCAAAGATGAAAAAATTTTCTGTTGCTTTGGCCGGTTTGGCCCTACTAGTTAGCGTTTCAGGCGCTAAGGAGTTCATCAATATCGGCACCGGCGGTATGACCGGCACCTATTATCCGGTAGGAGGCGCGATTTGCCGCTTGGTAAATATGGATAAAAATATGAAATGCTCCGTGCAATCGACGGGCGGCTCGACATATAACGTCAATAACGTGCTTAAAAAAGAGCTAAATTTTGGCTTCGTTCAAAGCGATGTCGTCTATGATAAATACAACGGTACGGGCAAATTCCAAGGCGCGGCGGATAAAAATTTACGCTCCGTAATTTCGATCTATCCGGAGCTTTTGGCTTTCGTCGTCTCTAAGGAGAGCGGTATCAAAGCCTACGGCGACGCTGCGGGCAAAAAGATCAATATCGGAAACCCGGGCAGCGGCAACGAGCTAACCAGCACGATAGTTTTTGAAAACTACGACTTCGATCTCAAAAAGCTCGCCCAACACGGCGTCTTAACCGCGCAAGAATGCCCTATGGCGCTAAAAGATAAGAAAATCGACGGATACTTCTATGTCGTAGGACATCCGACCGCAAATATCACTGATGCGGCGACCTCGCTTCCTATCGACTTGGTTAGCATCGACGATGAGCACATCAAAAAAATTATGGAGAAATATCCCTATTTCGCCAAAGGCGTGATCCCTGCGAAAATGTATGACGGCGTAGACCACGATACGCAGACTATCGGCGTAAAGGCCGTACTCGTAACTGACGCTAGCCAAAGCGACGAAGCGGTTAGAGCGGTAGTTAAGGCGATACTTGATAATTTTGACGAGTATAAAAAGCTACACCCTGCGCTAAATTTAGTAAGCAAAGAATCTCTTTTAGAGGGGCTCAGCGCGCCGCTTCATCCTGCGGCAGAGGCGGTGTATAAAGAAGCTGGGCTGCTGAAATAGGCTAGTTGATGGAGAAATCTACACAAAACGACGAGCAGGTTTTAGAGGTAAAGAGTAGAGAATTTACCTCTAAAAAGCTCTTCTGGCTCGTGACGCTGGTCTGCTTCGCGTGGTCGGTCTTTCAGCTTTACATCGCGTATTTTACGCTAAATACAAATATCGCGCGCTCAATCCACTTGGCGTTCGCCATTTTTATAATTTTTTCGCTTTTTCCGTTTCGCCCGCGCTCCAAGGCGCATTTTTACATCCCGTTTTACGATTATATTTTATTAATCGTCGGAGTCGCCGCGATCTTGTATCCTGCGATAGAATTTAACGGGCTAGCGCAGCGCCCGGGAAATTATTTAACCAGAGATATCGTAGCAGCCTTTATCGGAATTTTCATACTCTTTGAAGCAGGTCGTCGTATGATGGGACCAGCGCTTGGCATTATCGCTTTTACCTTTCTTCTGTATTGTTACTTCGGCCCTTATATGCCCGATATAATCGCGCACCGCGGCGCAAGCTTTGAACTACTTGCAGGGCATATGTTTTTAACTACAGAGGGCGTATTTGGCGTGCCGGTAGGGGTCAGCACCAGCTTCATCTATCTGTTCGTGCTATTCGGCGCGCTTTTGGAGCGAGCCGGAGCGGGGCAGTATTTTATAAACGTAGCGTTTGCAATTTTAGGGCGCTTCCGCGGAGGACCCGCCAAGGCTAGCGTAATCGCTAGCGGACTAACCGGCATGGTAAGCGGTAGCTCGACTGCAAACGTCGTGACGGTGGGTACCTTTACGATCCCGCTAATGAAAAAAGCAGGGCTTACCGCCACTAAAGCGGGCGCTATCGAGGTCGCCGCCGGCGTAAACGGGCAGCTTATGCCGCCTATCATGGGCGCTGCGGCGTTTATCATCGCAGAATTTTTAGGTATGAGCTACACCAACGTAATGATCGCGGCGGTGATCCCCGCTTTCGTCTGCTACGCGGGGTTATTTTTCATCGTGCATCTGGAAAGCTGCAAGCTAGGGCTTCACGGCAGCCGCGATTACGCCAAGGTTTCAAAGCTAAAAATTATATTTAGCGGCATTCATTACATAATACCGATTTTGGTGCTTCTTTTCACTCTATTGATTCTAAAAGAAAGTGCGATCTCTGCAGCATTTAACTCGATTTGCGTGCTATTTTTAATAATGATCGTACAAGAGCCTGCAAAGAAAACGATATTTGGCGAAAAGGTTGGCAAGTCCGATTTTATCGTCGGCTTTGTCGATATTTTTTGGGCTATGGTGGGTGCTGCCAAAAATATGGTCACGGTAGCCGTTGCCACCGCGCTAGCGGGCATCATCATCGGCTCGATCTCGCTTACCGGGCTGGGACAGGTTCTTTCAGAGCTCGTGGAGGCGGTCGCGGGAAATAGCATAGTGCTGATACTTCTGATGACTGCGATAATGAGCCTGATTTTGGGCATGGGACTTCCTACAACGGCGAATTATATCGTCGTTTCGAGCCTTATTGCTCCGGTGATTTTGATACTAGCGGGCAAAAACGGCTTTTTGATCCCTGCGATCGCAGTGCATCTTTTCGTATTTTATTTTGGAATTTTAGCCGATGATACCCCTCCGGTGGGCATCGCCGCATACGCCGCCGCGGGCATCGCAAAGGCAAATCCGGTAACCGTGGGACTTCAGGGCTTTATTTACGATCTGCGTACCGCGGTGCTTCCGTTTGCGTTTTTCTTCAACAATAAGCTGCTTTTGATCCAAAGCATCGGTGATCCGATGGATTCAAAGAGCATCGTTTGGATCAGCGATCCACTGCAAATCGTGCTGATTTTTGCCACGGCGATCGTGGGCATGTTTGCCTTCAGCTCCTCGCTACAAGGCTGGTTCGTAACAAAGTGCAACCCGGTAGAGCGCTTATTATTGCTGCTCGTAACGCCGCTAATGTTGGTGCCTAATATCTGCGCGAAATTTATAGAGTTTATCCCGAGCGAATATGCAAGCTACGGCATCGGCGCTGCGATCTACGCGCTGATATTTGCAAAGCAGTGGTTTTTAAGACCCAAAGACTCTGACGATATGCACACCGAAAATAGCGTGCCTGCGGCGTAAATCCAAATTTGATCTCGCTAAATTTTAAGATAAATTTGCGGGGTCTTATTAAATTTATCTTCTTACTTTGCATTCTTGCGCCAGGATTTTAAATTTGGATCGATTCTTTACTTCTAAATTTAAAACCTTGACAGATTTTGCCGTGCTGATAAATCTAGTTTAAATTTAAATCCGCCTATATAAACTACTCAAATTTTAAATTGCGCCGAAGCTATTATGCTCCTTAAATTTATTCATACGAAGCTACTGTGTTAAAAAACATCGCATATTAATCCTATGCTAGTCTATAATTATCGCAAGCCGCAGGATGCACGAAATCAATAGAGCAAAGCCGTTTTCGCGTTGCCGCTTGTAATGCCTTCGATAGTTTAAAATATACACGTCCACAAAAGCGAAAATGATTCTTAGAGCAGATAAAATCAAAACTGTGCAAAATTTCTTCAAAACGATTTGATAATTAATGCCGGGCGTTATAAAATTTTACTTATTTACAGCAATTTCTTGATTATATGTTGTACTTTATTTAAAATAATTTTTATAAAAATATCGATGGAACGGGGAATTATTAGTTAAATTTAATTCTATAAAAATACTTTAATAATTAATATTAAATTTATCCGCTTTGAGTTATAATCCGCGATTAAATTTCAAAATAGAGGAACAAAAATGCAAAAAGATATGTATTTTAAAAAGGCGAAATTTATCGCATTATCGATATGCGCGAGCGTTTCGATTTTATGCGGCGTCGAAGGCTCGCATCTAAGCAGTGACGCAAATAGCACGAATCTTGGCGAAATCGTAGTAAGTGCGAGCGGCTTTCGCCAAGATATTAGGCAGGCGCCGGCCTCCATCTCTACCTTGGATAATAAAGAAATATCAAGCGGCAGCTTCACTTCGCTGCACGATATCGCGAATAAAATGCCTGGCGTCAGCGTTATCGCAGGCGACGACGGCCCGGCAAGCGGGATATCCATCAGAGGAATGGAAAGCTCTCAAACCCTTGTGCTTATCGACGGCAAACGCGTAAGTTCCGCGGCGGCGAACCCGAAAGGCGGAGCGGGCGATATGAACTCGAATTTTATCCCGCCCGCAGGAGCGATCGAGCGTATCGAGGTGATTAGAGGACCTATGAGCTCGCTTTACGGAAGCGATGCGGTAGGCGGCGTGATAAATATCATTACGAAAAAGAATTTTTCTAAATTTAGCGGAAGCGCCGCCATATCTACGACTATCCAAGATCACGAGGGTATCGGAAACGGTAAGATGGGCGAAGCCTACGTCAATATTCCCTTCGGGCAGTATGCGGCGCTTCAGCTGTGGGGATATAAAAAGCTGCGCGACGAGGACGGCTATAAGGGAGGCTATCAAAAGAGCGATAAATCGGATTCTAACGCTAAACTTTGGCTAACGCCGGATGAAAATAATAAATTTTACGTTCAAACCGGAAGGCAAAATCACGATTATTCAAGGACTCTTGGTAAAACCGCCGTTTATCCCAACGCGCGTGGATTAAATCACTATAAATATAAAAGAGAAAATCACGGCGTCGGATATTTGGGTGAGTTTGAGAGCTTAAGTGCTGATATAAGTTATTTTTGGGATAAGACTCGCCGTACGAGCATTTTTGATAGCCTTTCTCCCGCAATCGTAAAAAATAGAAATTTTAATTCCAAATTTACGACTTATCTCGGTATAAATACGCTTACCTTCGGTTACGATTTTAGCAAACAGGATGTGCAAACGACTTTCATCGTTTCAAACGCGAATAGGCAAAATTTACGCTCTCCGCAGCGATTTTCTATGAACGAGCATGCGGGATTTTTAGAGGATGAGATTGAAATTTTGGAAAATACGCTATTTTTAACGCTCGGCGGCAGGCTCACGCACAACGAATACTTCGGCAACCACTTTTCTCCTAGAGCCTACGCGACGTTTAATATAGACGATACCTGGACGATCAAAGGCGGCGTCGCAACCGGTTATAAAACTCCCAACGTCAATCAAATTTCGCCTGAAGTAGGCACGATTCAGGGCGGCTGGAGGATTATAGATTTCGGTAACAAGGATTTAAAGCCCGAGAAAAGCACGACCTACGAGATCGGGCTTTATTACGACAATGCAGACGATCTGCGCGGCAATATCACGCTATTTAAAAACGACTTCAAAGATAAAATTTTAGATACCGATGGCAGCAATATCAATAGGATTCCCGCTTACGGAGGCTGCGCCGGCGTGCCGAGCGTTAATTGTCCTGGTTGGGGAACGTATTTTAATATAGAAGGAGCCGAGGTTTACGGCGTTGAGCTGAGTGGCGATTACGATATTACTAAAAGGCTAAATTTCAAGGCAAACTACACCTATAGCCACTCCGAGATCGAAACTGGGGATCCTACGATCTATACGCCAAACGGCGCCGTTAAATTTAGCCAAACCAATCTTAGTAGGCTGGATGGCAAATCCCTGACCGCTACTCCGAAGCATGCCGCACATGCGACGCTTAGCTATAGGCCTATCGCTCCGCTTTCTACCTTTATCGGTCTTAATTACGAAAGCGAGCTTACAAGCGTGCAATTCGGTCCGGGCAATAGGGTTAGTAAAAACGACAAAAAGCTTTTTACTACGGATTTGGGCGCACAATACGATTTAAACGATAATCTGAGCCTAAATTTAACCGCTTATAATATCTTTGATAACGTCCGATACGACGAGGGTCTCGCAGACGACGGCAATTACTATTGGTATCCCGAGGAGGGCAGGAGGTTTTGGTTTAAGGTAAACGCTAAATGGTAAGCCCAAAGAACTTCCTTGTGGTATTCGACGCACTCTTTTTAGTATGCTTATTCGCTTGCGATCTGAGGGCAAAACCGCCGCAAAAGATTGAGCAGGCAAGTGGAGCTGCGCACAAAATGTTTAATGTGAGCGATTTTATTCTAAAAAGCAAGAACGGCGAAAAATATAAAATTTTTATAGCTCGTCAAAAAAATGTCGCTCGCTACGATAGGGTAGTTTTTATGGTTGATGCGAACGCGCAAGTTGCTATGTTTTTAAACTCTTATGCGCAAATTTACGCAGGTTTAAATAGCGCGAAAGAAAACGCCGAAACCGGGCCTAAATTAAATAAAACCGTTCTTATAGTAGGCATCGGATACGACAGCCCGCTAGCGTATGATACTAAGCGTCGCACGAGAGATTTAACGCCTGCGGCGAGCGGCGAAGAATATGCAAACGGCGGCGGCGCGGCAGAATTTTACGATTTCGTAAAAGATGAACTATTTCCGCTCGTGGATAAAAAATACTCTACGGCAAAAAGCGATAAAATTTACTTCGGACATTCTTTTGGCGGGCTATTCGGTATTTATGCTTTGCTGCGCGACGATGGGATTTTCGACGAGTTTTTTATCGCCTCGCCTTCGTTGTGGTGGGGCGAATCACAGCTGATCAGAGACGCCCTAGACGAGGGAAAACTTAGATCAAATTTAAAAGCGAAATTCATAATGCTCGTTGCCGGCTCGCGTGAAATGCGTAAAGGAAAAACCGATAAAGTGGGAATTTTAAAAGCGGCCGATCTAGCTAAAATTTTAAAAACAAAGGGTCTTTCTTGTGAGTTTAGGCTCTACGAAGGCGCTTCGCACGGCGAAGTAATCCCATTGGCTTTGCGAGATTTAGCGCTATTTACGCAAAGATAATCTTCTATTTAGCCGGTAAAACCTTGATCTAAACCAGGCTCGTTTATATTTGCAAGCGTAAGACCGTATGGCGCGGGCTCGCTGATCGCGCCGAAACGCGCCACTAGATTTAAGAAATTAAACTTTAAAGCCCTTTTGGCTAGTATCGCGCAAATTTAAAGGAGAGAAAATGCAAAGTTTCAAATGGCAAATTTCAAAGCGGCTCAAGCAGGCGATGCGCGAGCGAGATATCGATAATCTCACGCTCGTGCGCCGCACGGACGAGCTGTATTCGCGCTCGCACCCGGGCCATGACGAGGATATGCGTGCCGAAGTTTACACGGTTTTGGACGAATACGCGCCCAACGTCGATATCGAAATTTTCGATCTCGTCTGTAAGGTTCTAGACGTCAAAATCGAGCTAGGCGAGACGCTTGATTGAGTAGTCGTAGCCGAATTTTATCCGTGCCGCAAGGCTAAATTTAGCGCTATAATAAATCGCAAAATTCTACCTACAGCCTAGCTACAGAGCTTGCTTAAGTAAATTTTGCCGCAAAATTTCGCCCAAACCTAGCAAGATTAATATCTATTTTAACTGCAAAGTGCTAAATTTAGCGCTAAATTTTAATCCGAGGTAAGCTTTGAACTACTTAATCCAATTCAGTGTGATTTTAGGAATATCTTTTGTTGCGGAGATTTTGGCGGCGCTCGTGCCTGTGCCAATCCCCGCTAGCATCTATGGGCTAGTCATTATGCTTTTAGCCCTGATCTTCAAACTCATCAAAGTATCACAGATCAGAGAAACCGTGTCGTTTTTTATGCAGATTATGCCAGTGATCTTTATCCCGGCGGGCGCTGCGATCATCATCGCAGGCGACGCGCTACGCCAGCATCTTTTCGCAATCATCGCGATTACGGCAGTCTCTACGGTAGTAGTCATCGGTGCAAGTGGCGCGGTAACGCAAATTTTTTATAAAATTGCCCTCGCCCGCGTTAAGCGCAGGCTTTACGCAGCCGCGCACGAACAAGACGGCGTGAATACAAAGGGCGTGGATGCGAAGCTAGAGCGCGAAATTTTATCCGGAGACGACAAAAAATGAGAGAAATTTTAATGAACTCCGCTTTTTTCGGCGTATTTTTGTGCCTAGGCTCGTTTGAGCTGGGACTTTATCTAAAAAAGCGCTTTAAGCTAACTATTTTCAACCCGCTTCTAATCGGTATCGTGCTTACCGTCTGCGTGCTTTTACTCTTTAAAATTCCATACGAGAAATTTAACGCGAGCGCCTCGCACATTAGCTTTTTCTTAACGCCGATCACCGTCTGTCTAGCTGTGCCGCTATACGAGCAGCTGGCGCTTTTGCGAAGTAATTTTTTAGCTATTTTTGCAGGACTGATTTCGGGTATGATCGCAGGGCTAGGCAGCATCTATGCGATGTCGGTGATATTTGGGCTAAATCACACAATGTATGTCACGCTACTACCGAAATCCGTCACGGCGCCAATCGGTATGGGTATCAGCGAAAGCTTAGGCGGTATCGTGACACTAACGGTGGCTTGCATCATCGCTACGGGCATCATCGGCAGTGTATTTGGCGAGGCGCTACTTAAAATTTTTGGCATCAAAAAGGCGATGGCAAAAGGTATCGCCTTAGGCTGCGCGAGCCATGCGATGGGAACGGCGCGCGCTCTTGAGATCGGTGACGTAGAGGGCGCAATGGCGTCTTTAGCGATGGCAGTTACGGGACTTCTTACCGTCATCGGTGCCGGTATTTTTGCACATTTCATCTAAGGAGAAAATATGATAATCTCGATCGCTAGACAAACGGGTGCAGGCGGACGCGAAACCGCGCGCAAACTAGCCGAGCGCTTAGGCTATACCTATCTAGCCAAGGCGGATCTGCTCCGCAAAGCAGACGAGCTTGGCTGCTTCGAGCAGATGTATGAGTTCTACAACGAAATGCCCGTAAATACGCTACTTCAGGCAATATCGCACAACGAGCTAGCCAATGAGCAAAAGCGCGATCGCATCGTAGCAATCTACGAAAAGATCGTCTCGGGCGGCAACGTTATAGTGCTTGGGCGCTGCGCCGGGTTTTTCTTGCGCGGACATCCGGATCTGCTGACGGTATTTTTACGCGCGAGCGATGAGTTTAAGCTCGCTAGATTGGAAAAAGAGGGTCACACCGACGCGCGAGAGTATATGGAAAACAGCGACGCAGGCAGGATGAGCTTTCATCAATACTACACCAACCAAGTCTGGGGCGCGTCCGCAAACTACAATATCTGCATCGACACATCGTATTGCGGCATCGATAATGCGGTAAATATCATCGAGTATCTGGTCAAACATCACATTGAAAAGTGATTTGCGCCTAAGCGCATAAAAGTGGAATTTATCTTTTCGAAGATGAATTCCACTTGATCTCGCAAACCCGCCCTACTTCTATCGTAATTTAAAATTTACATCTCTTTTAGCTTGAATTCCATTTGTAAATAACGCATTTTAGCTGTATTATAAAGTCTCTCGTTCAATGCGACATTAAATTCTAAACCGCGCCTACTCACCGAAAATCAGCAAAATTTAGCTAAAATTTGACGAAATTTAAGTCCAAATTTAAGGAGATAAAATGCAAAGCAAAGCCCATCTATGCCCAAAATGCGGCGAAAACACGATATATTTCGACGGCATTTGCCACTCGTGTCGCCAAAGGCAGAGGCGGGAGGAGATTTTAAACCTAAGCGCGGACGAAGTGGAGGCGATGATCCTAAAAATCGCGGATCGTATCGACGAGATCGAAAAATGGGATGAGATTTACAACGATTTTTGGGCGCTTTTTAGCCTGCTGGATATCCATGATCCAAGGATCGCGCGAGCTGCGGCGGCGAAGCAGATCTACTATCCGCCCGAACTCTACTTCGGCGCGCCTAAGGACGTAAGAGACGCGCTCATAGCAAAACTAGACTCGCTACAAGATAACTCCAAAAACACTCTAAACGACCTTCTGTGCTCGCTTGCGTGGCAGGGCGACGAGCAGACGACGCGGCTTTTTTACGAGCTGTATCAAAACCCGAAGCCGTGGCGCCAAAAGCTCTACGCGGGCACTGAAATTTACGCGCAAATCGGCGGTTGGAGCTTTGATCAGATGGGCGAGCGAAAATCGCTCGTTTTTGATAAGTGCCTCGCGGTAGTGCGCGCGAGAGACGGCGCGGAGAAAAACGGCGAGTGCACGAGCGAGCGCGGAGGCGACGACGTCGGCGCGCGAAGCAAAAACGCGAGCGGCATGAGTGAAATTTTAAATTTCAAAGGCGGCGCAGACGGCGAAAATTGCGAACAAAATGCGCAAATCGGCGCGGACGAAATTTCAAATTTACACGCGGGCGCGCAGTGTGCTCGCGCAAGCATGGACGAAGACGCGAGCTTGCAGAACGAGCGCGTAAATTTCAAAGCAGACGCGCAAAAAGACGCTAGCAGCGGTTTAAATTTAAGCGAAAATGCAAAGGATGCCCGCTGCGAAGACGCAAACCAAAACGCGGATGAGCCCGTACGTATCGGCAGGCCTACGGGGCAAAAGTGCGAGTTTTGCGGCTGCGAGATGCTCGATATGCTGCGTCTTAAGGCCGACGAGCCGCGGCTTGCGTTTCTAAATTTAAAGCACGACGCGATCTTTCGTTGTTGCCCGACCTGTATCGGTTCGGTCGTTTATTTTTGCAAGAGAGGCGCAGACGGCGAGATAGAGCTAAGCTATAAGGGCGAAGGGTTTACGGAGAGTTATTTTTTGCAAGAGGACATGACGCGACTATGCGATATGAGATTTAAGCTAGGCGGCGAGGTTTCGCCATTTTACGGCTGCTTTAGCGAGCTTGATACGACCGTGGGCGGCTATCCGCAATGGGTGCAGGACGCCGAGTATCTGACCTGCCCTAGCTGCGGCGGAACGATGAAGCATCTAGCGCAGATCCCATTCGGCGAGCTGGTGCAGGGCGAAGGGGTCATATACGTGCAGATCTGCGAGAAAATGCGAGGTTTTGGGCGGCTGCTTTCAGTGCACATGAGGGCGGGGCTTTTAAAATTTGCACCCCGAGCCTGCGCAAAAATCGGCGTCGTGCTCTTTAAATTTAATCAAGACGGAGCTTATGGGGCTATTTGGCCTTGGTAAAAAGAATAGGCGCTAGTCAAATTTATAAGCCATAAAATTTAACCTCGCTGGCGTTTCGCGCCATAACTGAATTCGGCTAATGAAATTTTATAAAAGCAGCTCGCACTGTAACCAAATATATAAATCTGGCGAGCCTAAATTTTAAAAGTTTCAAATTTTAAATAAGCCCGCGTGCTATATCGGACGTATTCGGCGGCAAACAGAATTTACAAGCAGCGAAATTTAAACAATGCCCGCAACGGTATCCGGCATATCTAGCGATAGTAAAATTTTCATCTCGCACGCAGCCTAATTTATCGCCATAGACTTGCCGCTAAATTTCACAAACGGCAAAAGCTAAATTTCAAGCGAGAAATTTGCGTCGCCTACCTGCTAAGCGCCTCGGCAACGTGATCCCAGCCGAGCGCTCTAGCATAATCGAGCGCGGTTTTGCCGTGGATATTTTTAGCGTTTTTATCCGCACCCTTAGCAAGCAAAAGCTCGATCCTCGTCAGATTGCCCGCGATCGCCTCGTGGTGCAGCATCGTGTAGCCCTCATCGTCCGTGCGCGTGATCTCGTCCGGATACCCGCGCAAAAACTCCTCGAAATTTTTCTTCGTATTGACGCTCATCGGGTGCTCGGTTAAATTTTGCGGATGTTCCTGCTGTTCGTACGCCACCAGCACGACGTCAGGATCGCCGAAATTTAGCCCCCACGCCTCGTCGTGCTCGGCGCGCTCGCTCTGGCTCATAGCTTTGCGCATCGCCTGCACGCTAAAGCCGCCGTAGGTCTTGCCCTCTATCGCAAACATCCAGTCGCTGATCTGCTCTAGCGGTACCGAGACTTGCTCGCCGTTTTTGACGTTGCTTAGCACGTTCGGGTCATTTACGAGCACGCCGCAAACGCGCTCGCCGTCAAAATACACGTCGTTTACCCACATATGCTCGACCTCGGTGCTGCCGTCTAGCTCCTGCGAAAAGGCGACCTTAGCGCAGGCAAAGCTAAGCGCGGGGACGATGCGGAGGCGCTCCCAGTACAGCTCGCGCCAGAAGTAGCGAAAGCTCTTTCGCGCCTGCTCGAAGGCTTTTAGCATCGCCTCATCTTCGCCGTCCGCGTAAAACACGGGCTCGCTCTCTTTCGCGTCTTTTACCGCGGCGTTTCCGCCTTGCTCGCCCTTGCTATCGCCATTTTTTGAGTCCGCGTCATCGCCGCCGAATAGTTTTTTAAATAGTCCCATTTGCTCTCCTTAAATTTAGTTGAGATTCGTATTGTATTTTAAATTTACTTTCATTTGCCTGATTAAAATGGCAGGCAAAATTTCACCGCGCGAGCCATATATCGGAGCGCAGAAGAGCGGGGCGGTTTTACAGCTTGCGTTCCGCGCCTGCGCAAAAATTAGCTATAATTGCGTTTAAATTTAATTAAAGGAGAGATTATGGGGCTATTCGGTTTGGGCAAAAAAGCTGAAAAGGCGCAAATTCCAAGCACTTTTGCCGGCAGAGTGGATAAATTTTGGGCGGAATTTAGCGGCATGGTAGACGAGATCAAGGCCGATCTGGCGGCGAAGGAGTTTGAAAAGGCGATGCAAAAGACCGACGAAAAGCTTCGTATCTGCCTTGCTGAGCCCTATTTTATGACCGGGCTTGCGGGCGATAAGCTTGATCTGGTGCTAACTCCCGAGGGTATGAGACACCGCCTCTTTTGGCTAAGCTTTATCAAAAACGCTATGCCAAAACAGCTCGAGGGCAGAATGCGCTGTACGCTCGGAAAGCCGCGTGCGCCGCGAGGTATCGGCGGACTTGAGATGTACGATACGCGCGTAAGCGCCGAGGAGTCGATGATCTACGCGCAGTTTAACGAAAGCGATGTAGATATTAAAATTTACAACGAAAACCTAGCGGCTCTGCTCGCGCAGGACGAGGGCAAGGCTTATAACCTTAGCTTTATCCTGCTTGACAATATGATCGGCGAAACGGCGATCATAAATACGCTAGGCGAGCTTGAGGTGCTAGCTAAGCCGCAGGAAAACGGCGTGCCGCTAAGCGAATTTGCCGATCTGATCGATGAGAAATTCGGCGAAAAAGCCGCTCACGAACCGCTAAAGAATTTTTTCAGCTACGAGATGGAGCCGGGCGGAAGCGAGGTGCGCGAGGACGTGATCGTGGGCACCACCTGCCTGACCAATATCGTAAATCAGTACCTAAACGGCGAGCGCGATATCTATAACGAAGCTTACGAGCTTGGCATCAAATTTTGCTTTCTTAGCATCGATAACGGCGGCGACATGCAGGCGGGCTTTGATCTGAGAAACAAGATCGAGGACGAGGAGCTAGAAAGCTGCGGCTCGTTTTTAGAGATAATCGGCGGCGCAACCGGGCAGAGGCACGCATACATCGATCTCATCTGCTACGACGAGGAGAAACTGAAAGAAAAGGTAAGCGAGCTTTGCAAAAAATACGGCGCTAGTATCGAAATTCATGACTTTAAGCGGTAGCGACTTTGGTTTTTACCGCTACCAAAATTTGCGACTTAGACGGTAATGGACTCTGTTTTTTGCGGCAGATAAATTTGAAATTTTGCACCATCGAGGAAAATAAATTTTAAAATTCTACGCCGCGTAAAATAAATTTAAAATTTGCCGCGCCGCACGCTTTTCGTTCAGTTTTGTCGTTCCGCTGGTACGCGCTAAATTTGATCAAATTGCAAGCTTGCGGTGCAAATTATAGTGGCGCGATTTAGGATTTTGTTTATGCACGTGATTCGCTTGCAATGTAGATCAGCGTGGGCGTTTTTTATAAAATATACACACCGCTTGCAAATTTCACGCGCTGTACCTGTTCGCATACATAGGCTCGCTATGTAGAATTTTTATCGGCCACAATAATCTTCAGCGCGAGATTTGTTAAGATTTAAGCACCAACGCATAATTTGATAAAATTTTAGAAGCGGACACGCAATAAATTCCAAGAAAAAAACCAAGCACGAAAGAATTTCTAATGAAATTTTGCAAAACGCTCTTTGGTAGAATTTATAAAAATTATAAAGATTTGACTCGGACAAATTTTAAAATTCTATAAAAAGCGGGTTTTATCAAAATCTTGCCAAGCCATGAAATTTCAAGAAAATTCCACAGAATTCCGATAAGTTTTTTGAAATTTTACTATAGCAGAATCCGATCCATCGCACGCATTAGCCGCAGCATTTGAGCGTGTTCGAATACATCGTGCGTGCGGATGATCGCAGCACCGTTTAAAGCGGCGATCTGGTGCAGATACAGCGAGCCTGCGAGCCTCTCCGCGACCGCAGAGGGGCTGTAAAAATCGATAACGCTCTTTCTGCTCGCGCCTACAAGCAGCGGGCAGCCGAAGTGCAAAAAATGCTGCAAATTTTTAATCAGTACCAAATTTTGCTCGGCGGTCTTGCCAAAGCCGATGCCCACGTCAAGGATGATCTTTTTAAGCCCCGCACTTCGCAGCTGCTGCAAATTCTGCGCAAAAAACTCATCGATCTCGCCCATCAGATCGTCATATTTGGGCGCAAGCTGCATATTTTGCGGATTTCCCTGCATGTGCATCAGCACGTAAGCGGCGTCGTAGCGAAGCGCAAGCGGAGCGAGGGCGAGGTTTGCGCTGATGTCGTTGATGATGCTAAAGCCCCGATCTAGCGCAAATTCCAAACAATACTCATCGAAGCTATCGAGGCTAAATTTTGCCTTTTCGTGCAGGCGCAGACGATAAATTTCGTTCACGATGTCCTTTATGCGCGCAAACTCCTCATCCCTGCCGCAGTACTGGCTGCCCGGGCGCGAGCTCACGCCGCCGATGTCGATGATAGCGGCGCCCTGCTCAATCATCTTTTCGATCTTGCAGATCGCCTCTTTTAGGTTTGCCGCGCGGCTTGCGGGGTTGAAGCTATCGGAGTTGATATTGACGACGCCCATTATTTCGCAGCTTTGCGGCTTAGCAAATTTCTCGCTTAGAAATTTCGCGAGCTCTTTTAGCCCGAAATCCTGCAGCGCTTCCTTTTGCGCCAAAGCCTCGATCTGGCGGTCGTTTGCGATCAAAACCGCGTCCGTATCGTCCCGCCCTAGGATCACTCCTTCGTTGCACGCAAGCTCGGCGCCGATGCTAAGGGCATCTTGTTTTAAAATATTCGCCGCTGGCGCTCGCAGGTCTTTTAAATAGAAAAAGTTTAGGCGCGATTTTTTCTGCATTATCGCCCGTCCCGCATTTCGCACGCCGATACGCTCGCAAATCAGCGCAAAGTCGGCATCGTTTGAAATTTTATAAATTTTCATCTTTTCTCCTCGATCATTAAAAGCAGCGGAGTAAGCACGGCGTGGGCTTTGGCGTTGTGCTCGGCGAGGTAGCTTAAGCGATCTATTCGCTGCAGCTCATCGCCGCTTAGCCTGACGCCCGCCTCGAAGCACTCTAGCGCGATCTCGCCGATGAGCGCTTTTAGCGCCGTTTTATCCAGCTCGCCCTTGCGCTCCAGCGCGATCTGCGCGTCGATAAAATCCACCGCTTCTTTTAGGCTGAGCCTGGTTAAATTTAACCCGGTGCGGTATCTTGGCTTTCGCACGCAGAGATTTTGCACGATAAGGCGCGAGCGGATGGTGGGCAGTAGGGCGTTGATGAAAGGGGTGATCAGGAAAAACACCGTATTTTTGGGCGGCTCCTCTAAAATTTTAAGCAGAGCGTTTTGCGCCTCTTCGCCGAATTTCGTAGCGGCGATGACGATGATCTTATCCTCGCGCTCGGCGACGTAGGCTTCGTCGACGATCTTTCGCGCCTCGTCGATCTTAAGCTCGACGCTTTCGAAAAAGCGCAAATTTTTGCGCGGAATTTCGGCTAAAATTTTATCTTTAAAGCCCTCATAATCGCCCGTTAAAACGATCTGATTTATGATTTTCAAAGCACCACTTCGTCAAAAAGCACGGCGTCGATGCTTTTGTCTAAAATTTTAAAAAGCTGAATAAGTTTGAGATCCAAGCTAGGATCGCTCTCGCTCATGTAGAAGCTATTTTGCAGCCTCTCGTCGATGAGCCACAGATAGCTGTCCTCGTGGCTTTTGGCGATTTTGGCTAGCGGATGGTTGCCGTTGCCGATGTAAAAATATATAAAGCCGTTGGCAAACGCGAGGCTTAGCATATCGTTTAGCAGCAGCGCGTCCTCCAGGCTATTTACACCGCCGCGGTAGAGCGAGCGCAGCGAAAAAAACGGTAGCAGCGGGCGGGAGTTGGTAGAGGAGTTGATCTTTTTGATGATGTATTCGCTAAACCAGCTTCGCTCATCGTCGCATATGACGATGAAAGCAAAGCCGTCGTGGAGGAATTTTAGCTTTGATGCTAAAAGCGGCGTCCAGTCCTCCTTGCGATCCTCGAGCCACTCAAGTCCGGGCTCGGAGCGCATCGCCGTGACGCTCCAAGTGTGCAGATCCTGCATTATTTATCCAAATCGTAGGCTTTATGCAGCGCGCGCACGGCAAGCTCGCCGTATTTAGCCTCTACGATCATCGAAATTTTAATCTCGCTCGTGGAGATCATCTGGATATTTATCCCTTCATCCGCAAGCGTCTTAAACGCCTTACTAGCTATGCCGCTGTGGCTTTTCATACCCACGCCTACCAAAGAAACCTTTACAATGTCGGCATCTGATTCGATGATGGAATTCGGATTTGGATTTACCTCTTTCATTACTCTATAGGCCGTTTCCAGCTCATTTTGCGGCACGGTAAAGCCCAAATTCGTCTCGCCGTTTCGTCCGATATTTTGCACGATCATATCGACGTTGATCTCCTTGCTCGCGAGCGCGGAGAAAATTTCAGCCGCGACGCCGGGGCGATCCTCTACGTTTCTAATCGTGATTCTTGCTTGATTTTTATCCAGTGCAATGCCGCTAATTACCGCATCTTCCATCTTTTCTTCTCCTGTTATGAGTGTTCCTTCATGATCGTTAAAACTGCTTCGCGTCACCAAATTTACGTTTAACTTCTTCGCAAGCTCAACGCTTCGATTTTGCAAAACCTTCGCTCCCAAGCTCGCAAGCTCAAGCATCTCGTCGTAACTGATGCGATCAAGCTTCTTAGCCTTTGGCTCAATGCGCGGATCGGTCGTATAAACGCCGTCCACGTCGGTGTAAATTTCGCACAGATCGGCTTTCAGCGCTCCTGCGACGGCGACTGCGCTAAGATCGCTCCCGCCTCGCCCGAGCGTAGTTACCTCGCCTGCGGTGCTGATGCCCTGAAAGCCCGCGACGACGACGATTTTTCCCTGCTTTAGCGCCTCTTGCATACTTTTTGGATCGATAGAGACGATGCGAGCTTTGGTGTGAAAATTATCCGTCACGATGCCCGCACCGCGCCCGCTAAATGCGATCGCAGGGTAGCCCTTGGCATTTAGCGCGATAGCTAAAAGTGCGCTCGTGACGCGCTCACCCGAGCTTAGCAGCACATCCATCTCTCTGCCTACGGGAGTTTTAGTAAAAAATTCCGCCTGCTCGATGAGCTGATTGGTAACGCCGCTCATCGCAGATACGATTACCGCGACATCGTGCCCTTCGTTTTTAGTCTTTATCACGCGCTGCGCGACCGCCTCGATCCGCTCTAGCGTACCGACGCTCGTACCGCCGTATTTTTGAACGATCAGCATTAAATGTAACCCTCCTCCTTAAAATATTTTAAAACCGTCGCGTAAATCGGCTTTTTGAAGTGATTTACGTGCCTTAAAACCTCATTCGCGCCTACGAATTTAAATGCGTCGAACTCCGGAAGTTTAGTATTGATGTTTATATCGGCTAAGCTTCGCAATCTCACCAAAAAATACCTTTGAATTTGCCCGTCGTATGGGCGCATCTTTTGAGCTACCCCATCGGGAAAGTCATAGCTAAGCCACTTCGGGCACTCAGCGATGATATCGACTTTGCTTGTTCCGATCTCCTCACCGAGCTCTCTGCGGATAGCCATCGTAGGCGTCTCACCGTCGTCGATACCGCCTTGAGGAAACTGCCAAGCGCCTTTGATGTCGCTTCGTTGCGCGATTAAAATTTCGCAATTAAACGGATACGAGGGCGAAAGTACGATTGCAGCGACATTTGGTCTGTAATTTTTCTCTTTTTCCATCTCGTTTTCTCACAAAAAATTTCTCAAAATTCTATCTAAAAATATTAAAATTTGCGTTAAGAGGCTTAAAATTTATATAAATTTTCAAATTAATTCGCTAAATTTTGCGACGTAAATTTAGCCCATAGGACCGACCTTGCACATCTATATCCACGTGCCGTTTTGCACCTCCAAATGTCCGTATTGCGCCTTTGGCTCCTTCAGCGACAAATTTAGCCTCGCAAAAAGCTACTTTCGCGCGCTAGAGTTTGAAGTGCGCGACTTTTTGGCGAAAAATCCACATGCGCAAATTTCGACGCTTTTCATCGGCGGAGGCACGCCAAGCGCCGTGGATGCGGGGCTTTATAATGAAATTTTTGCGCTGCTCGCGCCGCATTTCGCCGCCAAAGCCGAAATCAGCTCGGAAGCCAACCCAAACTCCGCTAGCCCCGCTTGGCTTAGCGCGATGCAGGGGCTCGGCGTAAATCGCATCAGCTTCGGCGCGCAGAGCTTCAACGATGCCAAGCTAAAATTCCTCGATCGCGCGCACAGTGCGGCGCAGATTTTTCTCGCGGTGCAAAATGCCAAAGCGGCGGGCTTTGATAATATAAACTTAGACCTAATCTACGCGAGCAAATTTGACGATAAAAGGAATTTAAAATTTGAAATGGCTGAGCTTGCGCGCTGCGAAGTGCCGCATCTAAGCGCTTATGCGCTGAGCCTTGAGGAAAATACGCCCTTTTTCGGGCGCGAAAGCTTCAAAAAGGAAAGCGCGGCTCTAGCCAAATTTCTCTTTGCTCTTGCGGCAGATAGCGGCTTTAGCCAGTATGAAATTTCAAATTTTGCCGCGCGCGGACTGTGCTGTAAGCACAATCTGGCTTACTGGCGCGGCGAGGATTACGCCGGATTCGGAGCGTTTGCGGTCGGAACTAGCGGGCAGGTGCGCCTTAGCTCGCCTAAAAATTTGCGAGATTACATCGCAGATCCGCTGCAAAAACAGCGTGAAGCTCTAAGCGCGCAGGATAAAAAGCTCGAGCGCATATTTCTTGGGCTGCGCTGTATTTTGGGCGTGGACGCGCAAATTTTAAACGCCGCGGAGCTAAGCAACGCGCAGCTGCTCGTGCGGGCAAAAAAGCTGAAATTCGGCGAGGGTAAATTTTATAATCCTAACTTTTTGCTCGCCGACGAGATTGCGCTTTTTATCACGCAAAGCAGCCAAAGCGGGCGCTAAATTTAAGATTAATGAAATTTTAGTTACAATACGCCACTTTTTACGTTAGGAAATTTTATGTTTGGTATCAGTATGCCTGAAATTACGGTCATTTTAATCATCGCGATAATCGTGCTAGGGCCCGAGAAGCTTCCAAAAGTGCTGGTCGAGCTCGCGAAATACTTCAAAGTCATCAAAAAAACCATCAACGACGCAAAATCGAGCTTCGATCAGGAGCTTCGCATCGCCGAGCTCAAAGAGGATGCCAAAAAATATAAAGAGAGCATCACGCAAGCAAGCGAGGGCGTGCGCAAAAAGCTCACGTTTGAGGAGCTCGACGAGATCAAAGGCGGTATCGACTCGGTCAAAGAGACGCTAAATGCGGGGCTAAAAGACGCGGAAAGCTCTCTTAAAGAAACGCTTAGCTCGGATGCCGCCAAAGACGCGTTAAACTCCGCGAAAGTCTCGGCACAAAAACAGAGCGAGACGGCAAATTTAAAAGCAAATTCGAGCGGCGAAAATTCCGCGCAAGGCTCTGGCAGCACCGCAAACTCTACGCAAGGCTCCGCCGACATCGCAACAAATTCCGGCGCTGAAAGTAAAAGCGCGAATTCTGGCACTGGAAACAAAGGCGAAAATTCCATGCCGAGCGCGGACGGCGGCACGGGAAATTCCGCGCAAAATACGAAAGCAAGCGGCGAAGCGAAAAGCGCTGCGCAAAATTTGAACGCAAATTTAAACGGCGATGCGCAAAATTCTATGCAAAATTCCACGCAAAATAACGATACACAAAAATCATAATGAGAGAGAAATTTAATGTTTGAAGAGCTAAAACCCCATCTAGCCGAGCTTCGCAAGCGCCTAGTTATCTGCGTTCTGTCCGTCATCGTCCTTTTTATTGCGTGCTTCGGCTTTTGGGAAGATATTTTAGGCTTTATGACCCGCCCGCTAGTGCGCGTGCTTCCTAAAGGCAGTGAGATCATCTTTACCCAGCTTGGCGAGACCTTTTTTACTGCGATGAAGGTATCGTTTTTCACCTCGCTGCTTCTAGCGATGCCGATAATTTTCTGGCAGGCGTGGCTTTTCATAGCGCCCGGGCTTTACGACAACGAGAAAAAATACGTCATCCCCTTCGTTAGCGGCGCAAGCGTTATGTTCTTTTTGGGCGCGGCGTTTTGCTATTTTTTCGTAATCCCCGTCGCATTTAATTTCTTGGTAAATTTTGGCGCCAAGCAATTTACTGCGATGCCTACGATCGGCGAATATGTAGGCTTTTTCGCTAAGCTCGTCGTCGCATTTGGCATCAGCTTCGAGCTTCCTGTAGTAACCTTTTTCCTCGCTAAGATCGGGCTTGTGACAAACAAAAGTCTGAGCGATTTTTTCCGCTACGCAATCGTCATTATTTTCATCTTTGCAGCGGTGATGACGCCGCCGGACGTGCTTAGTCAGTTTATGCTCGCAACTCCGCTAATTGCGCTTTATCTGCTTTCGATCTTTATCGCCAAAATGATAAATCCGTATAAGCCTGAGGATGACGAAAGCGAAAATTCCACGGACGTAGCGCAGGCGTGAGATGGCGGATCTAAATTTAGTTGGCAGCTACGATTACGAGCTTCCTAGCGAGCTCATCGCAAGCGCGCCCGCGATGCCCAAACAAAGCGCGCGCCTGCTGATCTACGACCGCGCCAAAGAGCAGATCACTCACGCACGCTTCGGCGATCTAGCGGACGCTCTGCCGCCCTGCGATATTATTTTCAACGACACGCGGGTGATTAAGGCGCGCCTCTTCGGTCATAAAAACAGCGGCGGCAAGATCGAGCTTCTGCTAAACTCGCCGCTTGAGGGCGATAAATTTAGCACTTATATTCGCGGCAGCGTCAAAGCTGGCAGCGAATTAAAATTTCAAAGTGACCTTGAAGCGCGCGTTTGCGAGCTGATGGAAGGCGGGCTTCGCATCGTGCAGTTTGAGCAGGGCGGTAAGGCTTTAAACACCCATGATGTTTTTGAAATTTGCGAACGTATCGGCCACGTGCCGCTGCCACCGTATATCAAGCGCGCCGATACGAAGGAGGACGCAAGCTGGTATCAAAGCATCTTCGCGCGCGAGCAAGGCGCCGTTGCCGCACCCACCGCGAGCTTGCATTTTGATAGCGAGATGATCGCGGATTTGCGTCAAAATCACGAGATCCACTTCATCACGCTGCACGTGGGCGCAGGCACCTTCAAGCCCGTGGAAGTAGCGGATCTGCGCGATCACAAGATGCACGGCGAGCTCTACTCCATACCGCCGCAGACCGCGCAAATTCTAAAAAGCGAACGAAAAATTTTAGGCGTGGGCACGACCGTTACGCGAACGATCGAAAATTTTGCGCGCAACGGGCAAAGCAGCGGGGTCTGCGAGCTGTTTTTGCACCCGGGCAATCCGCCGATAAGACAAAATTTTTTGCTTACAAATTTTCACCTGCCCAAATCCACGCTGATAATGCTCGTGGCGAGCTTCATCGGCCTTGAGCGCACGCTTGAGCTCTACCGCATCGCAGTGGAGCAAAGATACCGCTTCTACTCCTATGGCGATGGGATGCTTGTGCTATGAAAGCCGTGGTTTTAGGCGCGCTAGCAATATTGACTGCGACGGCAGGCTTTGTGGCAAGAAAACTTTTTGCTAAAAAGCCCGCCGTAAGCGGCAAAATTTTCTCCGCTGCGCCTAAAGCCAAAGAAAGCGATTCCGTCGTGCCTAGACGCGAGGATATCGCGCAGATCGATATTTTAAAAATTTTAAAATTTCAAAGCGAAATTTTATTTGAGGAGTGCACGAAATACGACAGCACGCTCTATCTTAGCTTTCCACCGCAGCTACCGCGTATCTACGGCGGCGAGGTGCTAAATCTCACTAGCGCAGTCTTTGACGCGTGCGAGTTTTTTCTACAAAATATCGCTGAGCCAATCCGCGTAAGCGTGGAATTTAGTAGCAAGGAACTTAGAGCGAATATGAGCTCTATCAAGCTCGACGTGCAAGTAGGTATCGATCGCGAGCTAAAGGATCCGCGCACCTATGCGCTTAAAAGTGCACTAGAAAGCGCTGCTAGCACGGATGATGAGTATCTTACTTCGGCGCAGACCCATTTGCGTGCACTCGGTTCGCATCCGAGTATTGGAGCCGACGGGCGCGGAACCTTTATCAAAATGGATGCCGTGCTTAGTTGCTTCGCGCAGCAAAGTTTTAGCGCCAAAAAATACGACTACAACGTCATAATCACGCATAAAAATCGCGCGATCTTCGAGGAGCTGAGAGATTTTTTGAGCGGGCTTGGTTGCGACGTGATGCCAAACTCCAACTGGGAGAGCGCGAAGAGACATCTAAACGACTTCATCTACGTAGCCGACGTCGTCATCCTTGACGCCGAAATTCTGCGCGCCAATATAAGCGAAATAAACTACCTCAACGCGCTGGAAAAAGACGGGGTATTTTTCATATTTTTGCTTAAAAACAAACACTCGCTCAAGGTGCTGGAGGGGTTAAATTTTAAATTTTTCAAGCTCGAGATGCCATATTTCTACGACGAATTTTACGCCACGCTCGACATCATCGAAAAGATCAAAAACGATGAGAATTTCTTGGGGCTGTAGCGAACAGGCAGCGATAAATTTAAAACCGAAGAGATTGAAGTGCTATATTTTGACTTAGATTGGATCAAGGGCAATATAAACGATAGCGAATATGCCTTAAGGCAGCGGCGGTACGAGGCGTATTTGGCAGGGCTGCATAAAAATATGCATACGCTAGAAAGAATTTTTGCGGGTATAAGCTTCAACGATGCACTATTGCTACCTAAAAAGCAAATTAATGAAAAGTTGCATTTGAAATTTTACATCGGAAATTTGCAAAATGGATATTATGAACTAAAATGCGTTATGAGCTCGGATCAAAGATGCGACGCGGCGCCCGGCGAAATAATAACGAGCGAGATATTTTACGAAAATGGCAATTATCGCTTCTCTTTCATCCTCGCTTGCTTGAAGGAATACGCCGTTAATTTTTCCAGGATAGATGGCCTTAAATTTAACGCGATTTCGCAGAAAAAATATAGCCGCGAGTTTAAGAAATTGAAACTTTCATAGTAAATCCAAACCTCGGTTTTTTACGTATAAATTTCATCCGCTAAAGATTGCCGCCTCGGTATTTATCTCATTTACAATCCAAAATTAAAAATATTAGCTAGCGAAGTTTTGGGAGGTATGGATTTTGATGACAAACGATGCGAGCTTCGGAGGTATAGGAATTTTAGTTTTTCGCGACGTAGAATGTGCTGCGTGACTCTAGGTCAAAGAGTAGCAATGCGAGATAAAATTTTGCTCGCTCGAGTGCTGAGGCATTATGCTTTTAGAAAAGACACAAAGTAACGTAAATTTAGCTGTGCCTTGTAGCTGAAATCCATTAAATTTAAGCCAGAATCATTCGACGGCAGTGTCATTCGCCAAACCCTCTAAGGCAAAATCTCTAAATTTAAGTTCTGGACGTCATATGCAAGCAGATTTCCTTCTGCCCTTAAAGCATTCAAATCATATTAAAATTTAAACTTCCAGGCGAGTCTAAAGAATTTTGGAAATCACTACGTTGCATTTAAAGGCGCGCCCGATAAGAGATAAACAAACCAGCAAATTTTAAAAATTTAGCCAGGCAAACTTTGTTCGCGATTTAAATTTATCTTTCGCTCTCTTTTTTTGGCCTTGACCGCCTCATAAAGCTCGTCGATCGAGGTCGCGGATGAGCCCGAATATTTCTGCGCCGCTTGCATAGTCTTTTTGCCCCATTTCCCGTCGATTGCCACGCCGTAGCCGCTAAACATCAAACTTCGCTGGATATAATAGACTTTATCTTGCTGTGTCATATTTTGTTGCTTCTGCACTTCGTGCTCGGCATCTTTTGCCTGCTCACTTTTATAAACAGCATCAGCCGTAAAGTATGCTAGCACTAAAGCTCCAGCGATCGGAACGACAAGGGTAACAAATCTATTATTTACGTTAGAAGTCAAGCCTTCTAAAATGCCTTTGCAACGCAAAACACTATAAAAGCAGGAATGGAAGCTATAACGGCATTAAAACCACCCAAAATGGCTATGACGCCAAAAACGATAACCGCAGCTGCAAGTCCATCAAAAGCACCACTACCAGCAAGGAAGCCCAGGAAAAAATTCATAATCTATCTTTTAAAATTTAAGTAGCGTAATTCTCCCAAATTTAAATTTAATCAGAGAATTACAAAATTTATCCCCGCCAATAGACGGCGGAACATAGGTTACTTAACGTGCTTCATGATCCTATGAAATTGCGGACTATGATCTCACGCCATAAAAATAGACCCAATGATACCTAACACACCGATACCCAAGACGATATAAAATAAAGTACCGCCATCCTTGGTAAAAGCCCCTCCAAAGAACAGCCAAAGTATAGAAATAAGGAGCGTCTTTAACCAGGGTCTGCTATAAGAGATCTCCGCCTGGCACCCACCGCATACGACCGCACCGTATTTGATGTCGTCTTTGCCGCAAAAAGGACACATTAAATGATCCGGATGTTCATTCTCTGCCATAATTTCTCCTTTGAAAAAATATGGGTGAAATTATATATATAAGAGCGAGCTTAAAATTTAAAAAATTAGAATTTAAAATGAGAGAATTTTAGCGGCTCTACGCCGCTAAAATTTAAAGATTTTCGAATGGATTTACGACCACGTCTTTGCGATCGACGATGTAAGGTATAAGGGCTGCTTGGCGCGAGCGCTTGATAGCCTTTTCTACCATCTCTTGGTATTTTTTGCTGGTGCCGGTTAGGCGACGCGGCATAATCTTAAAGCGCTCGCTTAGGCAGTGCTTTAGCAGCGCCGTGTCCTTATAATCGATAAATTCGATCTTTGCCTCTGTAAATTTGCAATACTTCCTAGTATATTTTCTCTTATCTGCCATGATTTTTCCTTAATTAAAATGGGATCGTGTCGTTGCCGTCATCGTATTTATCGGCATCAACGTCGACTTCCGGAATCGTGCTTTCGTAACTCTGCTCTTTTTGTTTAGGCGCGTTGTAATCGTTTTTTGCGCCTCTAGAATTTGAGTTTTGTCTGTTAGCATAGCTATTTCCGCCGCCGTAATTACCGCCGCTATAGTTAGAATTTCCTCCGCCGTAGCCGCCGGAGCTTCCGCCATAATTGCCGCCCTCGTAATTACCGCCTTGATTATAGCCGCCGCTTCCACCTTGATTGCTTCCTAGCATCTCCATCGTATCTACACTAATGGAGTGCTTACTTCGGTTTTGTCCGTTTTGATCCTGCCACTGATCTAGCTTTAAGCGGCCTTCGATCAAAATTTTACTGCCTTTTCGCAAGTATTGGTTTGCGATTTCGGCCGTGCGACCGAAAAAATCTATGTCTATAAAGCACGTTTCTTCGCGTTTCTCGCCGTTTGAGCTATTGTATCTACGTGTGACGGCGATGCCGGTTTTGCCTACGGCGGTGCCCGTTTGCAGATATCTAAGCTCGATATCTCGGGTCAAATTACCTACCAAAACTACTTTATTAAACATATTTTATCCTTTATTCGCCCTCTTTGGCTGCTTCTTCAGGCTCTTTTGGCTCTACCGGCGCTTTTGGCTCGCGCTCTTTTTTCGCAGGGCTTAGTTTGATGCCTTTGCTTAGCTTATCCCAAGCGGAAATTTCACGCTTAGTCTCATATTTGACGGTCAAAAATCTAATGATATCTTCGGTGATGCGCAGATTTCTAACAAGTTCGGAGATCAAGCTCGGCTCGGCTTTAAAATAGATTACGAAATAAACTCCGCGCTCATATTTGTCGATCTTATAGGCCAGCTTTCTAGCGCCCATTTCGATCACGGAAGCGATCTCTCCGCCGTTTTTGGTTATGATTTCTTTGACGAAATCGACTTTTGTTTTAACTTCATCGTCGGTAAGCGTGGGCTTAACGATGAATAAAACCTCGTAGTTTCTCATAAATTCTCCTTATGGATTTTAGCTCGCAAACGGGGTCTGCGGGCAAGGATTTTGCAAAAAATGCGAGGGGATATTACTAAAATTTCACTTAATATTTGCTTTTTGCCCGAGCGAACTTAACAGCATGCGCTGCAACCTCAAAAACGACGCGAGCAAAAGCTCGTCCTTCGCCGCGTTCTTTTCGCTTTTGAGTTCAAATTCCAGATCGTTTAAGTGAGCGAAAATTTTATAAAACGTCCGCGTTGAAAAGCTGGTGGCGTAGCGCTGCATCTGTGCGGCCACGGAAGGTGGCGGCTGATAGCCCAAAACCGCCTTAAAATCAAATCTGCCGTTTATTTTCACGTAAGCATGCAGGCGAAAAATTCTATAAATCAAGCGGTAGAAATAATTTATCAGCTCCATCTCGTTGTATCCGCCGCCCAGAGCCATTTTGTAAAAATCTACGCGAAAATCGCAAAGGCTAAAAATTTTATCGAAAAGCTCGTCGTAGCTCACCTCGCTAAGGCCATAAACCATTAAATTTACGTTTTGCAGGCTAAGATCGAGCCCCAGGCTTGCAAATTTTTCTATCTCGCTCGCGCTTAGGCTCAGGCTTTCGTTGTGGATGGCGTAGATCCTGCTAAGCGCGGCGGTGTTTGCAAAAAGCCCGCACATCTCGCATTTTTGCGCAAGCAGCGCTATGGCTTCGTTTACGCCCGAGGGTTTGAAAAATCTAACCTCGTTTCGTTCAAATTCCTTGATAAAATCTGCGCTCACCGAAATTTCGCTATCGTTTAGCTCGTAGATTAGATGGTTGTTCGCGTCCGCCTTGCACAGCGCGATGAGCCTTCGCAGCTCCTCTTTTTTGATGAGCGAGGCGGTTTTGATGTGAAGCGTGTTGCTGCCGCCGAAAAGCGAAGGCTCCAAAAAGCTTCGCGCCTGCTCAAAATCATACTCCAAAAAATACAAACTCAAAAAATTTTCCGCGGCGTAAATTTGCTTCAATCGCTGCGCGTAAAGCTCGTTTGAAAAATCGTCTCCGCCGCGCAAAAGCACGAAATTCGGCACCCTGCCGCTTGCGATAAGCCCGTCAAATTCTTTTCTATACATCAGATTTTCTTTACCACCCTGCCTAAGATCACTCCGCTAGCGATGTTTGCGTCCGTAAGCTCCACCAGCACGGGAGTTAAAATGTCGCCGGCGAAATTTGAAACTAAAATTTTAGCCCCCTTTAGCTTGTCGTCGAGCTTTGCGGTGACGGAATTTCCGTTTTCGTCGATGTAGCAGCGGAATTTTTTGCCCAAGCTTTCCGCGGCCCAGCGCGCAAATTTTCGGTCCATAAAATCAAACGCGACCTTGTCCGCCTCGCGCTCTAGCTCGTTTAGCCGCGCGCACGTCGCATCGATGTTTAAAAGCAGGTAATTATAAAATTTCTCATCCCCCCTCATCTGAGCCTTTAGCAATCGGTGCAAAATGAGATCGGAATAGCGCCTGATCGGGCTTGTGAAGTGCGTGTAGTTATCAAATCCGAGCCCGAAATGCCCGCGCGATTCGGACGCATACTCGGCGCGCTTTTGAGCCTTGATGATGAGCTTATCGACCTCCTCGCGAATACCCATGGTACCTGCTTGCGCTTGGATTTCGCCGATCATCTTAGCAAGGTTGCTCTGATACGGCGCGTCGATGCCGAACAGCGCCAGATCGTCAAGCAGCGCGTAAATTTTTTTAAGCTCCGCCGAGCCGTGATTTCTAAAAACGCCCCGCTCGATACGCGCCGCGGCGGCTTTATTGGCCAGCAGCATACAATCCTCGATCAGTTTGTGCGACGGAGTGTCGGTCTCAAAGCGGGTGGAGCTTATAAAACCGTGCTCATCAAGCGTGATGCGAAGCTCCTTGGTACGGAAATCAAATCCGCGCTTCAGCCTCGCGCGGCGCAGTCGCTCGCAAATTTCATTAAGCGGCAAGAGCCAGCTTAAAATTTCAGGCTCGGCCGCCTTGCGGGTGCGTAAAATTTCATCGACCTCGTCGTAATCGTAGCGGCGCTTTGATCTTATGATCGCTTCGAAAAGCTCCTCTTTTTGCGGGTTTAAATTTTCATCCAAAGAAATTTTAAAAACAAAAGCCAGCCTCGGCAGATCAGGCATCAGCGAGCAGATGTTTTCGCTAAGCTCGCGCGGCAGCATCGGTACGGATCGATGCGGGAAGTAGATCGAAAAGCCGCGAAATTTCGCCTCCTTATCGATCGGCGAGTATTCGCTTACGTATTCGCTCACATCGGCGATCGCGACGTAAAGCGTGCGCTCTTTTACGTCAAAATAGATCGCGTCGTCGAAGTCCTTGGCGTCGATGGGATCGATAGTGCAAAAAGGCAAATGCTGCAAATCCACGCGCTGCGGATACAGCGCCTCGTCCACTTCGCTGCCGAAGCTTGCGGCTTGCTGCTTGCACGCTTCGTTAAATTCGTCGTTTTTATCGTAGATCGCTAAAGAAATTTTCTCATCGACGAAGGGATCGGCTAGGTTTCCGATCACCTCGGTGATCTCGTTCGTTAGATTATCGATCTTTAAAAGGGTATTCGGCGGCAGTTGCTTTAGCGATTTTTGCGTGGCTTTGAGCGGATTTGCGAGGCCGGTTTTGACGTTCACGCCTAAAATTTCGCGCCCGAAGCTTTTGGTATAAACTACGCTCGTTAAAAACGCGGGCTTGACGCACATCAGCACCTTTGCGTGCAGGCGGGACTTTCTTGAGCTTAAAATTTTTGCTAGGATCAGATCGCCCAGATGCACGCCGCTTAAATATCTGTTTTCGATGATGAGATCTGCCTTGAAGCGATCGTCGAAGCTTTGCAGATAGCCCGTGCCGTCGCGCGCGATGTCGAGCCTGCCGAAAACATAGCCGTCGTTTAGATAGAGCTTGCCTTTGTGCGCGCTGATAGCGCCGATATTTAGGAGGTTGCGCACGAGCTCCTTTTGCTCGCCGCTAAGGTCCTTTTCAAATACGCCCGAGTTAAAGGCGCGCAGGAACTCTTTCATATCGAAATTTCGCCTTTCGCCTCTAAAAACGCTTCCTGCTCGAAGCCGAACTCGACTAGTAAATTTAAAGCGTTGTCGATGCTAAGTTCGTCGAAGTGATGGTAGATATTGACCGCGGTTTTGGCGATCTTTAGCATTGCATAGCGGGATTTGTTCTCAAAAGGCGCGTCGTCGGGGGCGTTTGAATACAGCGCGTCCTGCGCGATCTGCTCTAACCCGAAATGCGCAAATAGCGCGTGTGAGACGCTTTCGCGGTTCGTGCCGCTAAATTCCATCTCCACGTCGGTAAAATCCTGCGGAAAGATCGAGCCCTTGATGGCGTGGTAAAATTCCTCCGCCTTGCCCGCAGCACACACCTGCTCGTCTATAAAAACCCGCCCAAACTCCACTAAAATCACGCTTGAAAGGATGCTTTGCTCGATCTGCGGGTAGGATTTGATCCACGAAAACATAAGCAAATTTCGCAGCAGTGAGACCTGTGTGAGCTTTTCGCGGTCGATGCGATACGCATGTAGGCTCGGCTTTAGCATCTCGTCAAATACGGCGAATAGAAAAAACGCCCGCATCTGCTCGCGCCCGTAAAGCTCGAACGCCCGCTGTAAATTTAGCGTCTTTAATGCCGTGTCGCCTTGCTCCTGTTTCGGCGGCTGCTCTCGCCCCTGCTCCTGCGCCTTTCCCCATTCTTGCTCCTGTTTTTGCTGCTGCGCTTGTCCCTGCTCTTGTATCGGCTCTCGTCCATGCGCTCGTTCGGCTTGCGCGGAAATGCTCGAACCTAGCGTGCAATCAGCCCTCGCGGCGACGTGCTGATTTTGCCGCTGTGTATCGCTTGCTACTTGCGAGGGGTTAAATTTAAAATTCTCGTCGCTGCAGTTCGCGCCGTTTGCGTCATTTGAATGATTAAATTTAAGACTATCGCCCTGCCCTGCTAAGTCTGCGCCTTTTTGCTCGCTCGAGGCGTCTTGCAAGCCGCATCCTATGGACTTCACAGGCTCCATGCTTTGGAGATCGCACTGCTCATCTGTAGCGGCGAAATTTTGCCTCGCGAGCCCTTCGGCGCTAAATTTAGACAAATCGCAAAAGGCCAAATCTAAAATTTTATCCGCGAGGGGGACGTTTTTTGAAATTTGCAAAGCGAGCTCGGCACCTGAAACATCCGCGTCAAACGATGCTAAAATTTTTAAAATTTCATCGCTAAAGCCCGCGAGCGCGCCTATTTTTTGGGTTATAAATTTATTCATTTTCAAAAGCCGTTCAATATAAATTTCGCACAATCATATCAAATTTTAACTCAAATTGCAAAGCAAAACGCCGCCGTTGCGCCAAAATTCCACTTCGGCTCACGAGGCTTTTAAAGCGCTCTTTTTGCACCCGAAAATCGAGGATCAAACCGCCCGTTTGTCGCGACGGCAAAACCTAAATTTCAAGCGCCGTTTTATAAAATTTTAATCCCCTTTCGTATAGAATGCATCGAAATTCCGTTTATAAAGAGCTAAATTTGGATAAATTTAAAGCCGGTGCTGCGCTAAGGAAAGAAGATGCTAGGGACTACGACAAAGAGCCACTAGTTTTGCGGGATTATTCTGGTTTTGCTTTGATTTTACATTATTTGATTATTTTAATATTTTGGATTACTGCTTCTGGGTTTTGCATTAGTTGCTTAGACGATTTTGAAAGCGGTATTTTAGATTTTGATGACGACGAAGACGACGGTCCAAACGATACTTTTCCAGATACGACTCAGGCTTCGAATAAAACTTCACCGATTGTGATTGATTTAAACGGTGACGGCATAAAAACAATATCAAGAAAAAACGGTAAAACATACTTCGACCTAGATAACGACAAATTTGCCCAAAACACAGCTTGGATAGATAAAAATGACGGAATTCTCATCAATAAAACCTTAATCACAAATAGCATAACAAACGGAAGCGAACTATTTGGAAATTATACTTTACTAAGAGATGGAAACTTGGCTAATAACGGCTTTAAAGCTCTAAAAGAATTTGTAAATTTAAATTTACTTGTTGCTTGAATTTAAAAGCAATAGCAAGTTTAAATTTGTGAATCTGTCTCTTATACACATCTCCGAGCCCA
>UQCL01000002.1 GCA_900539505.1 uncultured Campylobacter sp.
ATGCAGCGTAGTCTCGTGGGCTCGGAGATGTGTATAAGAGACAGATCTAAAAAGGATTTTTATGGAAAAGGGTAAAATTTTACTTTCTTTTGCGCTACTTTGCTCGCCGTTTTGGCTTGCTGCGGCGCAAAATAGTGGCACTTCTCAAAACTCATCTGTCGCAAGCTCTGCCTCTAAAATTTCGTCATCGCAAAGCTCGCGCGCAGCCGCCGCATCGCGGAGTTCCACGCCGCGGGCTTCAAATTTAGCCTCTAATAGTGCGGCTCCTAAAAGCTCTGCGCAAAATCCTCGAAACCCTACCACCGTAAATTCCACGTCGCAGGGCAGCGCCGTCGTAAGCTCCACTACTAAGGACGTTGTACAAAATTCCACGTCGCAAAGCGGTAGCGCAGAAAATTCTACGCTGCAGAGCTCGGACGACGATAATCTCGGCACCATAAACGTCACGGGCAAGGCCGATCTGTCCACTACCGAGGGCACAGGCTCTTATACGACGGGCAATATGAGCACCGCGACGGGGCTAAATTTAAGCATAAGAGAGACGCCGCAGTCCATAAGCGTCATCTCCAATCAGCTTTTAAAAGATCTGAGCCTGCACAACGCCGAAGAGGCTCTTTCAAAATACGCAACCGGCATTTCGCTAAATAACGACGCGGGCGGCAATCGCATCGTCTCGCGCGGCTTTTATGTCGATAATATCCAAGAAGACGGCATCGCAAGCTCGGTTTCCAGCTCCGTGTTCGGGCCGCTGGGCTCATCGAAGGAATTTACCGATTTGGAATTCTACGATCGCGTTGAGGTTCTGCGCGGCGTAGCGGGCCTTACGCAAAGTAACGGCGAGCCCGGCGGTACGATAAATTTAATCCGAAAGCGTCCGAGCGATCAGTTCGGCTTTAACGCAAGTCTAAGCGGCGGTAGCTGGGATAATTATCGCGGCATGATCGACGTAACGGATACGGTAAATCAAAGCGGTACGGCACGCGCGCGGTTGATCGGAATTTTAAGTAAAACGGGTTCGTTTAAGGACTATCCACGCAACGGCTATCGCGAAGGCGTCGGCGTTTCGACGGAATTTGACGTAGCCGATAGGACGCTTCTTAGCGCGGGATTTTTGTGGCAAAAAACCGTCGGCGTATATGATATTTACGGCGTGCCCGTCTTGGATAATCAAAAAAATTTATTAAATTTACCGCGCAGAAGTTACTTCGGCTCGGATTGGGACAGAAGCGAATATAAAAAATTTAACGCCTACAGCGAACTCTCGCACGAATTTAGCGATGATCTGAAAGCCTATGCGAGACTCAATTATACCGATAGCGACAGCATGTTAAAATTCGGAGCGCTCGGCGGGGCAAATCCTTACAACGGCACTACGTCGCATACGGTGCGATATAGGATTTACGATAACGACTCCAAAGAGATCGGGTTTCAAACGGGACTAGACGGTAAATTCGAAGCATTTGGGCAGAAGCACGACTTTTTCTTAAACGGCTCGCTTAGCAACGAAAAGCTTAATTGGCGCGAGACTAGGACAATAGATTCATCTATGGCGTCACTGGGGATGAACATTTATAACTGGGACCGCTCAAGGATCGCTCAGCCCGATTGGAACAGTGCCGCTACATTTAAAGACAGAAGCTCCACTACCATAAAGCAGCGCGCGATCTCGCTCGGGACTAGATTAAACTTAACCGACGATTTCCACTTTTTGCTCGGCGGGCGCTTTTCGAAAGTAGCCTATAGCAGGTATTATTATGATATTTTGCGCGGTACGGCTTCGCATAGCGCAAGCCCGAGTAAATCGGATTTTACGCCGTATGCGGGAGTGGTCTGGGATTTTGCAGATAATTTTTCGTGGTACGCAAGCTATGCCGAAATTTTTAAGCCGCAAGCTGCGCGCGATAAAGACGGTAAAATTTTAGATCCCGTCGTCGGCTATAATTTAGAAACCGGCGTGAAGGGAGAATTTTTTGACGGCGCGCTTAATACGAATGTCGCGCTATTTCAGATCATTCAGAAAAATAGGGCGATGAGCGATCCTCTTAATACGAACTACTCCATCGCCGAGGGCAAGGTGCGAAGCCGCGGCGTGGATGCCGAGCTGCAAGGCTCGCTCACGGATGATTGGAAATTGTTCGCAGGATATACTTTCAACCGCAGCGTCTATTTAAAGACGGAAAGAACCTCCGCAGCGGTCGATTATAGCAAGGGCGCAAACGCCAAACGCTACATTCCGAAGCATCTGTTTAAGCTCTACACGAACTATGAAATTCCACTCGGCGAAAATCGTAAGATCGCCCTGGGTACGGGCGTGCGCTATCAGAGCAAAACTGCTTCGATATATCGCGAAAACGTTGCGTATTATGCCGCGCCGCAAAAGGCTTACGCGCTGTGGGACGCAAACGTCGGCTATCATTTCGACAAACACTTTAGCGTAAATTTTGCGGTCAAAAACATCACGGATAAGAAGTATTTTCAAAATACGCAAAATCGCGTAGCGGGGCATAACAACTACTACGGCGAGCCGCGAAATTTTATGCTGACGCTAAATTATACGTATTAGGCGCGGATGGAATTTTGCGCTTATGCGAACTCGGACAAACTCCCTCAAACGCGGCCTTGGATAAATTCCGCGCTTTATAAGAGCGCGGGTAAGGCGGCGCAGAGGCGAGAGGCTAAGCTTTGTCGCAAGTAGCACGTAGCGAGGCGGGTAAAATTTAAACGAAGCCGCAGGATTAAAATTTAACTCGCGATTTGGTTGATTAACGATTGATTGGCGCGGGCGATCACAGGCAATGCGGGCAGGGACGATAAAGATAAATTTGATCCCGCGATCTCGCTGCAACCGGCGCTAAATTTTAAAATTTAAAGAGAAAATTTGAAAACGCTAAAGCAATTTTTTGAAATTCTACGTCCGCACTGGTTCGGCAAGGACGCGGCGAAGCTGTGGGCGCTGCTGCTGCTCGCGCTTGGTTTTAGTCTCGCTATCATCAAAATCAGCGTGCTGATGAACGCGTGGGACAAGCGTTTTTACGACGCGCTAAGCGAGCTTAAAGGCGAGCTGATCCCCGCGCTCGTGGGCGAGTTTTTGCTCTACACGGCGCTCATCGTGCTTTTCATCGTCTGCGGCAGCTGGCTTCGCAAACTGCTCGTAATCGTCTGGCGCGAGCGGCTAAGCGCGATGATGGAGCGCAAATGGCTACATAACGCAAACTTCTATCGCACGAGCCTTGAGGGGAATTTCAGCGCCAGGGGCGGATCAAATTTAGAAAAACCTGGCGACGTAAATTTAAACGAGCGCGCAGAGTGTTCCGCAACCGAGGCGGACAGCGCAGCTTTGCATAGAGACGTAAATGAGCTTGAAATTTTACCGAGCACGGCGGAGCAAAATGCGGCAGAGCAAAGCGGCGCAAGCGAGAATGAAATTTCATCTAAAACTCGCGCAGATCGTGAAATTTCAAAAACGATCGCAAAGCTAGACAACCCCGATCAGCGTATCGCCGAGGACAGCTTGCTGCTCGTGCAAAAAAGCGTCGATCTCGTAAAATCGCTCGTCTATAATCTTGCCAAGCTCATCGCCTTCGTTGCGATCTTATGGCAGGTCTCGAAGGTGCTGAAATTTGAAATTTTCGGCATGCGCTTTGAGATCGAGGGTTTTTTGCTCTACGTGGCGCTCCTTTATACGCTGCTTTGCTCGCTGATTACACATCTCATCGGGCGCAGGCTTAGGGGGCTAAATTTTGCCAAGCAGCGCGCCGAAGCCGACTACCGCTCGGATCTGTTGCTAGTGCGCGAAAACGCAGAAGCCGTAGCCTTTATGCGCGGAGAGGATGCCGAGCGCGGCCGCTTCCGCGCGAGCTTCGGCGAGATCATTAGAAATTGGCGCAGCATTATGAATACGGAATTTCGCCTCGAATGCTTTTCGGCAAGCTACCTAAAAATCACGAATTTAATCCCGATCTTTGCCTGCTTGCCGCTGTATTTGTCGCGCGCGATGAGCTTTGGCGACATGATGCAGGCGCGCTCGGCGTTTTACAGCGTGCAGGATGGATTTGCGTGGTTTATGGACTATTATAAGCAGATCATGGAGTGGGCGGCGAGCGTGCAGAGGATCTATGAGTTCATCGCGCGCATGGATGGCGAGAGCGCAAATTTGCACGCTTGCGTCAAACAAAGCGACGAAAATTCTGCGCGTTGCGAGGGCTTGTCGGTCTTCACGCCTGCGGGCGAGCCGCTGATCGAGGATCTACGCTTTGAGCTTGCGCCCGCGCAGTTTATAATGCTGCGAGGCAAGAGCGGCGCGGGCAAAAGCACGGCTCTGCGCTACGCGGCGGGGCTTTGGCGATACGGCCGCGGCGAGATCAGCCTGCCGCGCACGGGCGTGATGTTTATCCCGCAAAAGCCCTATCTAGCGCCGCTTAGCCTAAAAGAGCTCATCTGCTATCCGCAGCCGCCGCGCGCAGACGACGCGGAATTTTTAGAAATTTTACGCCGCGTAGGACTTGAAAAATTTGCCCGCATGCTAAACTCACGCACCGATTACGTTAAAATTTTAAGCGGCGGAGAGGCGCAGCGGCTCAGTTTCGCACGTATTCATTACCACAAGCCGAGCTTTGTTTTTGCCGACGAGATCACGTCTGCGCTTGATTTCGCCTCGGCGCGCGAGCTACTACTGGGTCTGCGTGCGGATCTACCGAGCCTCGGCATGCTAGCGATCGTGCATCAAACGGGGCTTGAGGACATATTTGAGCGGACGATAGAGCTTTAAATTTCATCGTTTAAATTTCACGCTGCAGGGATTTCGCCTTTAAATTCATATCTTTTTAAATCCAGATTTATTAAAATTACTCATTTATATTAAGCGGCGATAAAATTTAGCCGAGGCGCTAAGTGTTCGCATACATGGGCTGCGGCAGCGGCGCGGCTAGGCGCTTGTACGCAGTCGGTGGCATAGCACCGCCGTAGGTAAGTATTTGCGGCGCAATTAGTAGCTCGGAAGTCGGTCAGCAGTGCGCGATCGCAGTTCTGTACGGAAATTTAAGCTGATAAAATTTAAACGCAAGATAGTCTGCTCAATGCGGGGCGTCTCGATAAAATTTTAAGCCACGCGGCGATCTGTAACGTAGCAGTGCGCCAAATGAGAAGGCTACGGCAGCGGTGCGATGCGCGAGCGTAGCGATAAATCGGTAGCGCGTCGGATGGCGTGTAACACATCAGCGGCGCAGATGGCACGCCGTAGTCGAGAAGCGGAACGGCGATACGTACCTACTCGGCACCGTATGACATAACCTTCGCTTGGGCAAATCATCATCGTAACGGCGCTACGATCGAAGCGAACAGAACGGCCGCGACGGCGGATCGGCAGCACAAAGCGGCGCGGCGTGATTGCGGCGGCGACAGCATAAAATGCCGCAATATGGCAACCGTGATCGACAGGATGCGTATGTAGGTAAGGCGCAGTGCAAGTAGCGCAAACAGCGATACGATGATGGCGACCTGCGGAGTGTATAAATGAAGTAGCGGTGCGGGCGGCGCAATAACGCCGAGGCGATACGATAGCGGCGAGCGGCGAGGCGTACCGGTGCAGCAGCTTAGCGCTCGCGTGAAGTCGCTAAATTTTAAAACGAAGCAAGGAGATTTGATGCTTAAGGCGGAGATTGTTTATAAATTTGTGCTCATCGTGTTGCTAGGCTGCGCGCTTTGCATTTTGGGCTTTTCGGGCGCCTACTTTGCGCGCGGCGAATACGACGAGGCGTGGATGAGCCTGCATAAGATCGCGGGATTCGGTCTGCTTTGCGTCGCGATCTTGCATATGATCACAAGGCGAAAGAAGCTCGTAAAGCTCTGGGGCGAGTTTTTGGACGTGGTTTTGAGCCGCAAAAATCCCGGTTTTTGTAATATGGATCGCATCATCGGCGTGATCGAGCCTTATAATATCAGAGAGATCGCTGATAAAATGGGCTTTAGTGCGGACGAGCTCGCTAAGATTTTGAAATCAAACGGTATCAAGCTTGTAAGCGTAGATCAGAACCTACGCGAGCTTGCGAAGCTCAACGACGAAAAAATTTTCTTCATCTTGGTGCTTTTGATCGAGGCGAAATTTGGCAAAGCGGGCGAATGCAAGGTCTAAATTTTAAAATTCCGGCTAGATTCGCTTCGCAAATTTACCGTTTTGAAAAGCAAGCGGCGCCAAGGAGTCTAAATTTAAAACCGAAATTTTACCGCGCCACGTAAAATACTCAAGATCAAAATTTCATCCAATTTCCGCCAAAATTTTAAAAAATCTATCTTTAATCTTTGAAATTTATTATTATTTAATCAAGAGAAATTATAATATAGCATTTGCAAATCATTCGCAAAATTCTAATTTTGAATAGGGGAGAGTGATGTTTAAGAAATTTTATCTTTCAAATGCCGCGATCGCGCTAAGTTTGTGCGCCGCATTGCAACTAAACGGAGCCGAAAATAACGCTACATCCGCAAATATCGCGCCTAGCGCGGGGGCGGTAAATTCCGCAGCTTCTAAAAACGCTTCCGGCGCGAACGCCACAAAGCTGGGCACCATCGTAGTTACCGCGACGGGCTTTGAGGATATGCTTAAAAACGAGGTTCGCAACGTCTCCGTTATCACCGCGGAGGATATGGAAAACCGCGGATACCGCGATCTACGCGAAATTTTAGAAAAGGCGCCGGGGGTTAGCTTTCACGGCGATACGGTCGATCTGCGCGGACAGGGTCAGAAGGCAAATACCTCCGTCAAAGTCCTTCTTAACGGAGTCGCGCTCAATATGATCGACACGACGCCGACGAGCATCCCGATCGATCTAGTTCCGATCGAAGATATCGAGCGCGTGGAGATCATCCCCGGCGGCGGTAGCGTGCTTTACGGCAGCGGCACCAGCGGCGGCGTGATAAATATCATCACGAAAAAGGGCGCCAGATACCCGTACGCCAATATCTCGACCAAGATCGCGTCATATAATTACAATGATCTAAATTTGGGGCTAGGCGGAGGCGTGAGCGATAATCTGTTTCTAAAAACCGCCGTTAAGGGCTTTAAGCAGCGCGGATACCGCAAGGGCGAGAAAAATACCGGCTACTACGGCTCGCTCGGGATACATTATAAAATTTCGGACGATCAAAGCATCTCTTTCGATCCGAGTTTTTATCGCGCCAGAACCTATTCCGTGCCTACTCTGGGTCTTGCCGAGCTTAAAGCGGATCGCCGCCAACAAGGAGGCGAGAGAACCTTTACTAAAAGCACGCGACTAAATTTTGACTTGGATTATGCAGTGAAATTCGGCGATAGATTTGAAGCAAATTTACAGCCTTATTACCAAGATATTAGAATTTTGCAAAAGGGATTTGTGATGAAAGATCGCAAAGAAGGTGCAAATTTAAAGGGCAAGCTCGACTACGACAGCGGCGAGTTCATAGCGGGATACGATTATCTCAAAAACAAGGGCTTTCGCAAGATTGACTTTACCACTCCGATGAATCCTATGATGAGCCGTTCGCAGCTTACGATCTTTGATATGCAAAAGCTTACCCACTCGGTCTATGCTTTAGAAAAGCACAATTTAACCGATCTGTTTTCGCTTAGCGCGGGCGGTCGGTTTGAGCGCGCCGAATACAAAGTAAATCGCAGAGTTTCGACTACTATAAAAAGGATGGGAAACATAATCTCGCAGACGCAAAATAGTACCCGAGTAAGCGATCATAAGAACAACTATGCTTTTGAGATCACGCCGAATTTTAATTATTCCAAAGACGGCAACGTCTATTTTAAATTTGAGCGCGGCTATATCTCCCCAGGCCCTAATCAGCTCATCGATAAGCTCGGTCGCAACGGTCCTTATGTGCTTAATAACCTCAAATCCGAAACCTTTAAAACCTACGAAATCGGTCTTAAAGATCTGATCTACGGGCAATACGTAAGCGCTACGATCTTTTGGACCGATACGAAAAACGAGATCGTAAACGAAACCCTGGGCAGCTCGATCACCGACGGTTGGCATTTTATCAATATCGACGAGACGCGCCGCAAGGGCGTGGAGCTGTATGCGGAGCAAAGTCTGCTTTCAAATTTAAAGCTCAGCGAGACCTTTTCATATGTCGACGCCAAGATCCAATCCGGTGCGGATAAAGGCAAGCAGGTTCCGCTAGTGGAGCGCTCGAAGTTCGTTTTGGGCGTCGATTACGAGCCGATTAGAAATTTAACGCTGATGAGCGATTTTAAATATTTTTCATCATCGCATGACGCCAACCACGATAGGATCGACTCGCGCACGATCGTAGATCTGGGCGCTGCGTACCGCTTCGCAAGTGGGTTTTTGATAAGCGCCGGAGTCAAAAACGTCTTTGACGAGGAGTATAATTACAACCAAAATTTACGCGCAGACGTCTATACTCCAGCTCCAGGACGCAACTACTACGTGGAGTTTAAATACGCCTATTAGCGTGCGTTTAAATTTAAGTGAGGTTTTGAGCTGCAGGCTTTAAAATTTACGGGCAAAATTTAAAATTTTGCCGCGACATGCTTTGCTGCCGCGGGATTAAATTTAATAAAAGGAGCGAAGATGAAACCGGACTATAAAAACTGGGTGCCTAAGGGCATGATCGCGAGCTTTGCCGCGGGTGCGGGCGTAGCGTTAGTTTTGTTTTTGATTTTCGGCGTTTGCGGCGCCTTCGTGGGCGGCGTGCTGAGGTGGTTTCTTGCGGGGCTTTTCGGCGCAGCGGCGCTGTTTTTGGTCGGCTTTACGATATACTGCGTCGTGTGGTACCGCGCGTTTGATTACGGCGGCAAGCGCCAGCTCTCTCGCGCGATCGTAGAGGGCACGGCGAAATACGTGGATCTGCCAGAGGGCGGGCGCGGGCTGGACGTGGGCTGCGGCAGCGGCGCGCTAACGATCGCCGTGGCTAAGCGTAACCCGCACGCATCGGTGCTGGGCGTCGATCGCTGGGGCTTTGAGTACGCGTCTTTTAACAAACAGCTGTGCGAATCCAACGCGAGCGCCGAAGGGGTGCAAAACACTAGCTTCGAGCAGGCCGATGCCGCGCAGCTGCCCTTTGAGGACGGCAGCTTCGATGCGGTTACAAGCAACTACGTCTATCACAACATCATGCGCAAGGACCGTCAGGAGCTGCTTTTAGAGACGCTTCGCGTGCTTAAAAAGGGCGGCAGCTTCGCGATACACGATCTTTTTTCGCGCGGAAACTACGGCGATATGGATGCTTTCATCGCGCGACTTAAGGAGCAGGGCTATGAGCGGGTCGAGCTCATAGATACGACGCGGGGGCTTTTTATGGGCTCGCGCGAAGCCAAATGGCTAATGCTAGGCAGTTCAAAGCTTCTGGCGGGTAGAAAATAGAAAGTCTTTATTCGATTTAAAATCGGTAGCTAACGCGAATAAAATTTTAAAATTATTAAAAATTTTGGAATTCTAAGACTTATGAAATTTTAGAATTTTGCAAAATTTTAAGAAAACACAATGCGGTGAAATTTTAGAATTCTGCCTAATTTTAAATTTTGAAATTCCGCCTGACGCACTACTGCGTTAGTATCGCGACAAATAGCTTGAGCTGCGTTTTGGCTATATTTGCCGTATTGAAGCGGCACATTTTTCGCTCCCGCCGCGTGCCTAATCGGATTTAAATCCCACCGCTTAGAAAATCCGCGAAATTTTTTATAATTCTATAAATCTAAAATTTTATAAATTTTAAAATTACGTATCGTTATGCCACTATCGCGGCAGAGTACTTTAACCGCGCCTACCCGCTGAATATCCGCGCGGCTAAATATCGATAACGCCGAGGTGCGAGAGCAAAATTTTAACCCCGATTAAGATCAAAATCACGCCGCCTAAAACGAGCGCCTTTGAGTGCAGGTATTCGCCCGTTAGCTTGCCTACGTAGCACGCCGCGACGCACAGCGCGAAGCAGACGAGCCCGATTACGCAACAGGCGTAGAGTATGTTTATCTCGCCAAAGGCAAAGGTCACGCCCACGGCCATCGCGTCGATGCTGGTTGCGATCGCACCCAGCACCAGCTCCTTCGTGCTTAGGCGAAGATCTGGCTCGTCCTGTTCGCGGCGGGATTCTGCGATCATCTTAACGCCTAAAAAAGATAAAATTCCAAACGCGACGAAGTGATCGATCTGCGCGATAAATTTTACGAAGTTTATCCCCAAAGCGTAGCCCGCAAGCGGCATTATAAACTGAGCCGCCGCGTAGAAAAACGCGACGCGCGCGATCTGTGCAAATTTGAAATTCGGATATTTCGCGCCGTTTGAGATACTAAGCGCGACGCTGTCCATCGCAAGCGCAAAAGCGATGAGTAAAAGCTCCATATTTAGCCCTTTTGGTATTATAAAAGCGTTGATTATACATTAAAATTTTCGAAATAAAATAATCAATCTTTAATTAGGGAAAAACTTTGCTTAAAAAATTAATCTTTTGTTTATTGCCGCTATTTGCGACTGCTAGCTGGGAAGAGGTCGCCGTAAAGGGACTAGACGTGATGCTTAGTGCGGGCGCGGGCGATAGCGAAAATTTCAAAAGCTCGCTAAGCACCCTGATCGAGCGTGCCGCAAATGAATACGAACGCACTGGCGTGCAGGATTACGAGCTCGATCTGCCTAGCTACATTACCGAGCGTGCGGGCAAAAAGAGCGTCGCCGTGCAGAATATGCAAAGACTGGCGAGCAAGAAGCTAAGTCTTGCTGTAGAGCCGATCAAAAAGCTCGTACTCGCTAAAATAAAAGATATGTCCGAAGCCGATACCAAGGCAGTAATGAGCGGCGAGGTGCTATTTAGCCACTATCTGCGCACCAACGCCTTTGATGAAATTTACGAAATCATTCGCCCTTTGGCACGCGAACTAGGAGCCGACGCGAGCTTTGCTAAAAGCTTTAAAAGTGCCGTTGGACGCAACCCTGGAGACGATTTTAGTAGCGAATTTAGCAGCGCTCTCATCAACGAGAGCTTTGATTTTTTAAGCAAAAACGAAAGGGAGTTTCGCAAAAACTCGGGCGCGATTTTAAACGCGATAAAGACGGTCAGATAGGCGCGCGACGGCACTAAGATCTCGGCGAAATTTTACTTTAAATTTATGAAAAATTCTATCTTGGAGCCTGCGGAAAATTTTAATTCAAAACCCGCTTTAAATTTCATCTCAAATCAGACGTGCGAGCGCGCGAAAAACACAGCGCCCGGCGGTAAGGTAAATTTCGCTCCAGCTTCTCGCTTCAAAAGAAATTTCGAATTTAAAGATGCGACTGCCGAGTTAAATTTTATGAGCGTGCGAAATTTAAAATTTTATCCCGCTTCGGCCGGTTTCGCCGCGCGCAATAGTGCCTCTGTCGGTTTTGCCGTGCACAATCTCGTCGCGCTTTATTCCGCTCCGCGCGTCAGAAATATTGAAAGAAAATCCGCTTTACATTTCGCGGCTCTTGCGCTAAATTTAAAGTCCGCGCAGGATATGAGCCGCACCGAAAATAAAGCTTTAAATTCCGCAAAAGTCTCCGTAATAAATCCTTGCGAAAATTTCGCGAGAAATTTCAAACGAAATTTTATATTAAATTTTGCGGAAAATTTCACTCATAGCGGCGCAAATAGCGCGAGTCCGTTAAGTCGTGCAAGCGTCGTAGACGAGCTAAATTTAAGCCCCGCAAAAAGCCTTGCCACAGCTCATATGCGACGCTCAAAGAAAAATTTTATCGAGACCCTTGCAAATGATCCAGCCTCCGCTAGCGCGCCGCAGCCGCAGAGGTCTAACTATGGCGCCGCGCTAAGCCACGGTGCTCCGCAAAATTCTAATACTACACAGAATTTTAACTCCGCAAAAAATTTAAATTCTACGCAAAGCTCGAATTCCGCGCAGAGTTTCGGGCAAAATTCCAATTCCACGCAAAACCATGCGCAAAATCCCGTTCCGCCTAGCAGGCTGTGGGATCTGGGGCTGCTTTTCGTAGCGATCGTTTGGGGATGCACTTTCGTGCCTGTTCAGCGCGCGCTGCATAGCGGCGACGTTTTTAGCTTTTTGTTTTGGCGCTTTTTGGCGGCGAGCATTTTTACCTACCTCGCCTGCCTGCGCTTCGGCGTCAAATTTGACCGCGGCACGATAGGGCGGGGCGTGTTTTGCGGGCTGATGCTGTTTTGCGATTTTTCCTGCCAGACCATAGCGCTTGATTATGCGCTCTCCTCGACGGTGGCGTTCATTTTGGGGCTAAACGTCGTTATCGTGCCCTTTTTGATGCTTGCGTTTTTCGGTAAAAAGGTCGGTGCGAGCGCCTTTGGCGGCGCAGTCGTGGCGCTTTTGGGGCTCTATTTTTTAAGTGGAGCAAGCGCGGTGGGATTTGGCATAGGCGAGCGGTTGACGCTCGTTTCGGCATTTGCATACGCGCTTCACATCGTATTTACCGGCGTCTGCGCGCGCAAAAGCAATCTCTACGGCTTTGTGATCGTGCAGTTTATCTGCGTTTGCGTCTGCGCGCTGATCGCGGCAGTTTTCACTCCGCATGTGCAGTTTGAAGGCGAGATAAGGGTGATTGGAAATTTAATCTTTTCGCTGAACTTTGATTTCGTTTTTGCGCTGGTTTTGACCTCGATCTTTGCCACCGTTGCGGCGTTTGTGATCCAAACAATGGCGCAAAACCGCGGCGTAAGCGAGATAAAAACGGTGCTGATTTTCGCGCTAGAGCCCGTAAGCGCGGGCATTATGGGGTATACCTTCGGCGAGAAGCTAAGCGCGCTTCAAATTTTAGGCGCGGCGCTGATACTCGCAGGCATCCTGCTTAGCGAGCTGGGCGGGCTTTTAGGCGCGAAGTTTGCTAAAAATCGAGCTTGCGAAAAAGCAGACCGAGGCGACTAGGATTATCGAAGCGCCGCTGGTTAGATTGAGCTTAAAGCTCAAAATAAGCCCCGCCGCGCAGAAAAGCGCCGATAGCGCGCAGCTTATCGCCATCATCGAGCCTAAGCTTTTTGAAATTTTTTCGGCGATGAAGGGCGGGATCGTCATCAGCGAGATTACCAAGATTAGCCCTACGATCTGAATCGACGCAACCACCGCGAGGCTCGCCATCACTACGAGGACGTAGTAAAAGACGCTAGTATTTACTCCGCGCAGCAGGGCGAATTCCTTATCGAAGCTGATCGCTAAAAATTGCCTATAAAAGCACGCCGTAAGCGCCGCAAATGCCGCGCCGCAAATGCCGATGAAGATTAAATTTTCATGATTTATCGCTAAGATCGAGCCGAATAAAAAGCTCATCAGATCGGATTTGTACCCAGGTGTGAGATCGGCGAATATTATCCCCAGCGCCATTCCAAACGCCCATATCGCGCCGATTACGGCGTCGAAGCGCTCGGTGTTTCGCAGCGTGACATAAGCGATGAGTAGACCCAAAAACAGCGCAAATACGCTAGCTCCCAGCACGGGCGAGATGCCTAAAAACAGCGCGATGCCGATGCCGCCGTATGCGCCGTGCGCGATGCCGCCTGCGATGAAGCTCATGCGATTTATCACGACTAAAGAGCCCACGACGCCGCAGACTATACTAACTAAAAGCCCGCCGAGCAAGGCATTTCGCATGAAGTCGTAGGAGAGAATTTCAGCCATTTTCGCCCTCCTTGCAGCAGCATTCGTTAAGCGCGAGATCGACGGCGCAGAAGTGCCCGTGCTCGCGTCGCAGGTGATCTAAAAATTCCGCCCTGCCCCCCGGATCGATCTCATGGGTATGCGCCGAGCCGTTTGCGACGTAAAGAGCGCGGTTTGCGTAGTTTAGCGCGAGCTGCACGTCGTGGCTGATTAGAATTATGCCGCAGCCGCTCTCGTTTAGGGATTTTAAAAGCTCGTAAATTTGAACCTGCCCCATCGTGTCGATGCTCGCTAGCGGCTCATCAAGAAGTAAAATTTTAGCCTTCGCGCACAGCGCCCGCGCGATGTAAACGCGCTGTCTTTGTCCGCCACTAAGCTCGCTGATACGGCAGTCTGCAAGGTCTTGCATGCCTACGCGTTCCAGGGCTTGCATGGCTTGCTCGCGCTCGGATTTGGAGTAGAAGCCAAAAATTTTCTTATCTATCAGCCCCATTAAAACTACTTCGAGCACGCTTATGGGAAAGCTTTTGTTTATCGCTATAAACTGCGGCACGTAGCCCATTTGCGCTCTGGCAAGCGCGGGCGATCTGCCTAAAATTTCGATCATGCCCGAGCTTGGTCGCAGCAACCCCAAAAGCAGCTTCAAAAGAGTGCTTTTGCCGCCGCCGTTGGGCCCGAAAATCGCTAAAAAATCGCGCAGCTCGTAGCTTAGGTTTATATCTTTTAAAATTTCGCGTTTTTCGTAAGCAAAGTTTAAATTTCTTATCGTCACGTCCGCCATGAACGCCCTTTCGCCTAGATTTTGAAAGCATTTATTATAGCCCAAATTCGGAAAAATTGCCAAATTTTGCTATTATTACAAAAAATTTAAAGGCTAGCGGTGGAGAAAATCGGCGAAAAATCAGATGAAAATAGCTGGGATAAAAAGTCCGAAAGTTACGCTAAATTTAGCGGCGAGCCGGGCAGTTTCGGCAAGCGGGTGTTTGAGATACTGCGCGGCTGGGGCGTGAGCTTTGCGGGCAAAAGCGTGCTCGACGTGGGCGCCGGCACGGGGGTTTACTCGCTTTATCTCGCGTCGCTGGGCGCTAAAGTAACGGCGATCGATAGCTCCGAGGGGATGCTGCGCGAGCTAAGGCGCAGCGCGCAGGAGTTTGGAATTCGTCTGCAAAACGTATTAAATTTAAGCTTTGCGGAGTTTTGCGAGCGGCTGAGCCGCGATGGTTTCAGGGATACGACGGGCAAAAATTTTAAAATTTATCCGCGCCCGCAGAGCGAAATTTCAAACGCGCAAGCTCAAGAAGCGCAGGCTTTAAATTTTAAAAATTCTGCGAGCAAAAGCCGCGAGAGCGAAAATTTTAAAATTCCCGCAATTTTTGATATCGCGTTTCTTACGATGAGCCCCGCGCTAAAAAGCACGGAGGATTTTGAAGCGTTTTTGGCTTTGGGCGAGCGTAAAATTTATCTAAACTGGGCGAGCGAGCGCAATTCATCTATGCTGGCGCCGCTTTTTGAGCGCTTCGGCACGGGGCATAAAAGACTTGCTACCGCCGCCGAAAAGTTCGAGGCGCTGCTTGGGGCGCGCGACATCAAATTTAAAAGCGAAATTTTAACCGAGAGGCGCGAGCAAAAACGCAGCCTGCAAGAAGCTGTGCAAAATGCCGCGTGGCACCTGCATATGGACGGCGCGGAGGCGAGCGAGCGTGAGATCGAGGAGCTTTTGAAAAAGCGGGCTAAAGGCGGGGTGATAAGCGATGAGATCGAAGCGAGCTTTAAGCTGTTTTATATTTAGTCTGGCGCCGGTTTTGGGGCTTTGCGGCAATCTTTTTACGCCGCTTGAGATGCCTAAATACGACCCGCAAAAGGCGCGGCTGGGCGCAAAAATTTTTACCGATGTAAGATTTAGCAGCAAAGGCCGCTCCTGCGAGAGCTGCCATAACTTCTATCTAAACGACTCAGGCGCTTCAGTGCGCGACGGACGCGTGCCTACGCTAATAAATTCTTATTATTTTGATCGCTACTTAGGCGATTATAATTTCGCGGGCTTTGAAGCGCGGATCGCGGCGTCGGTTTTTGGCAAGAACGAGCTTGATGCGAGCGAAGATAGAATTTTAGAGCTTATCAGGAAGAATTTAACCTACAAGCAGGCTTTTGAAAGTGCTTACGGCGAGGCGAATACGGCGAACTTCATTGATGCGTTGAAGGAATTTTTAAAGTCCAAAACGGCGATAAATTCCAAATTTGACCGATTTTTGCGCGGCGAGGTTAAGCTAAATGATGCCGAATATAACGGATATGTGCTTTTTGTGCGGCTGTGCTCGGCATGCCATAACGGCGTTAGCCTAGGCACCGGCAGCTTTACTAAAATTCGCCCGAGCGCGGAAGAGGAGGATGCGCCTAGGCATAGGCTCACTTCCGACGGATTTGAGTTGCGCCGCGTGCCTAGCTTGCGCAATATCACGCAAACCGCGCCTTACGTAAACGGGCAGACGGATTTGCGTCTTGCGGTGCGGCAGATCGCAAAAGATCTGCTAAAATACGATCTTAGCGATGGGGAACTTGATGCTTTGATGAGCTTTTTAGCTACACTTAAGGGCGAGATGACGGAGGCACAGGATGAAAGATAAGATAATGTGGACTTTGATGGTGGGGATTATGATATTAGGCATAATCATCGCCGGGAATTATTTCTCGTCGCTAAGAGATGTAGCGAGATTTAGCACGATTTCGCGCGAGCTAGCTTTGATCGATAATGCCGACAACCGCTTAAATATATTATTTGATGCAAAGATCGCAAGAAGGGACTTTTCGATTGCAAATGCCGATATGCGCGGCATCTATCAGGTGCTGCAAGCTTTACAAAAAGACAAAATCATCGATAAAATCGGACTTAGCAGCGATGTGCGCGCGATCGGAAGCGCTTTTAGCGATAAAATTTCACTTTTGGACGAGCTTGGGGCTTTAAATTCGCAGAATTTAATCCTTTTTCAAAGTCTGCAGCAAAAATTTTTATCCAGTGGCGCAAATGCGCAAAGAGCAAATCTCTACTCTCAAATTTTAGGGCTTAATTATAAAAATCGCTCCGAGATCTCTGCTTTAAAAAGTGCGCTAGAAAGCGCAGATGCGTCAAGCCCTGACGAAGCTGCGTTTATAGGAATCGCACGGCAAATTTTAAGGAATTTCGAGCGGCAAAATATCATCGTAAGTGATAATCTCTCGTTGCTAAATGAGCGCTTCGCAAGTCTGCGCGAGCGATTTTCTTACGCTAGTGAGGAATTTTACGGCTCGTTTATGCAAATGACGATGCTTTACACGGCGGTGTTTTTGTCGTTTTTACTGCTTACTTACATCATAAATTCCAATGCTTTGCGTAGCAAACGCGCCCTCGCGCCCTATCACGCACTATGCGAGCAAGCAGGCGAAGCGATAGTTTTAGCAGATCAAAACTTTAAAATTTTATACGCTAATAAAAGCGTGCTTAGCTTAAGCGGCTACGAACAAAGCGAGCTGGAAGGAGGCGATCTTGGAGTTTTGATGCCCAAAGATAAAGGGATCGAACTTCCTGCGATGGTAAATAAAAGCGCCAAAGATACGCGCCTTCTTCGTAAAAACGGCGAACTAGCCGATGTGAGCCTAAGGCTAGCAAATATCGCCACCGCATCCAAGCCGCCGCTATATGCACTTTACGCTCATGACATCGGCGAGCGCGAGATTATGAAGCTAGCTCTTGCGAGCGCAAAGGAGAGCTTAAACAATCAAGTCTATATCGATCATCTTACGGGCCAGGGCAACGAAGCAGCGCTATATGAGCTAATAAACGCCGAAAAAACGGGCGTAGCGATCTATATAACTATCGTAAATTTTGCAAATTTGCGACTTTTTTACAAGGCGGAGACGACGAATGAAATTCTGCGCTCCTTTGCGCGCACGCTTGCAATGTGTATCGAATCGCACGAGATCAAAGCTAGTATCTTTCGCATCCAATCGGATGAGTTTTGCCTATTTTACGAGGGACTAAATGTCGCGCGCGACGTGGAGATCATAAATAAATACTTCACCGACAAGGTTTTTAATCTCCATACCACCGAGGGCTTTGCCTCCGCGCCTTTAAATATCACGATGGGCGTAAGCGAGCGCGCCGACGTAGCGGGCGGCGCAAATAGGGTCTTTCAGGCGGTTATGGCGATGTATGAGGCGCAGAGCAAAAACGAGCACGTGGGCTTTTACTCGCGCCCAAATGCGATTGAGGAAAAATATCTTCAAAATCAGATTATGATCAACACCATTCAAAACGCGATCAAGAAAAATCAAGTCTTTGTGCTTGTTCAGCCCATATTTGATATCACCCACCGCGATCCTAGTGGTAACACCTACGGCACCGAGGGCGGTGATTATGTCCCGTTAGTATATGAAATTCTAATCCGCCTAATCGATCGTTCGGGCAAGACGCGCTGCCCGGGTGAGTTTATCGATATCGCAAAGCAAACCTCGCTCTACATCCCGCTAACTCAGGTAGTAATAAACGAAGCTTTTCGCTTGCTAGACCGCTTCGCAGGGACTTGCTTTAGCATAAATCTTTCATATTTTGACATCGCAAACGAAGGTATCAAGGAGCTTTTAGAGCGCAAGCTCGCATCCAGTCCAAACGCTTCAAATCTATTCATTGAAATTTTAGAAAGCGAGGAATTTGACGATTACGAGAGCCTACGCAGCTTCATCGCCGTAGCCAAAAACTACGGCTGCAAGGTCGCGATAGACGATTTTGGCAGCGGATACTCCAACTACTATAGAATTTTAACGCTCGACGTGGATTACATAAAGATCGACGGAGCGCTCATCAAAAACATCGCAAACGACAAAAACTCGCGTGCTATCGTCGAAACCATCGCTAACTTCGCGCGCAAGCAGGGCTACGAGCTCATCGCCGAATACGTAGAAAACCACGAAATTTCAATCATCTTAGAAGAGATGGGGATTAAATATATGCAAGGCTACTTCTACAGCAAGCCGATGGAGCCTTCGAGGATAAAATTCTAATCTCATCTCGCCGCGACTTTATAGCCCGCCTCTTTAAATTTATAGCCCAAAGATCGCCTTCGCAAGGCGATAAATTCTGATTTAGCAAGCTGCTGCTTTAATACGAAATTTATCTTGGCAAATACTACGCGGTTTTATCACAAACTTATGGCATGCCTTGTAGCTAAAATCATCATAAAAGCTTGCGCATGGCAAATGAAGTGAGAGCTAAATTTAAAATTTAATGGCGGATCTATGGACGAAATTTTGCGAAGTTCAAAATTTTAAAATTCCAAGCTGTAGAATTTTAAAATTTGAAATGCGCGAGCTGCAAATTTAAGGCTAAATTTTAAAATTCCGTAGCGATAAAATTTTAAATTCCGCGCCTTAAACCCGCCTGCAAATTTTAAAATTTTATGGCGCAAATTTCGATCCATTCGTTTTATAACATTTCACGCGAGCTTTACAAAATAAAAATTTTAACGAGCTTTGCTCTAATTATCGATAGAGCTTTCAAATGCAGGCGGAATTTTTAAGTGCAAACTTTCTTGCTTTCAGCGAGAATGAGCTTAAATTTTAGGCTTTAGCGCATTAGCTCAAGCAAATTCGCTCTAAGCCTTCATACTCCCCGTATCCTTAAATCTTTGATGCCACGACAGCGCCTCGCTTAGGATGTGTGGAGTATGCCCCGCACAGGGCTGCGCACATGCCCGCTCGAAATAATCTCTCAGCGCATCTTGGTAAGTGGGATGTGCGATGCTTATCATCGCGCGAGCCCGTTCGCGAGGGCATTTACCGCGCAGATCGGCGATGCCGTATTCGGTGATGATGACTTGGGTGTCGTGTTCGGTATGATCGACATGGCTTACGAAGGGCACGATAGCGCTAATCGCGCCGCCTTTAGCGAGCGATGGGCTCAAAAATAGCGACAAATATCCGTTGCGAGCAAAGTCACCGCTACCGCCGATGCCGTTTTTCATCTGCGAACCCATGACGTTGGTAGAATTCACATTGCCGTAGATGTCTGCCTCGAGCATGCCATTCATCGACACGACGCCGAGCTTTCTGATGAGCGCTGGCGAGTTGGAGACGTCTTGTGAACGCAGTATGATGTGCTTGCGGTAGAAATCGATGTTTTTTTGAAATTCCTCGACACCTGCGGGGCTAAGCGATAGCGCTGTGGCACTTGCAGTGCCTACGACGCCTCTTCTGATGAGATCTAGCATGCCGTCTTGGATCACCTCGGAGTAGCACTGCAGCCCTTGATAGCCGGCGTCTTGTAGCGAGCTAAGCACGGCGTTAGCGACGTTGCCGATGCCCGATTGTAGCGGCAGTAGCTTCTTTGCGGGAAGCCTGCCGCAAGCTTCCTCGTTTTTTAGGAATTTTACGACGTTTCGCCCAATCGCGCTTGAAATTTCATCCACGGCGGTGAAATTATTGACGCGATCATGCGTCCTAGCCTCTATAACAGCGATTACTTTAGCAGGATCTACATGCATGTAGGGGCTGCCTACGCGATCGCCTACGTGCTTGATCGGCAGATCCTCAGCATGCGGCGGTAGGCGCAGATCTGTAACGTCGTGAATGCCCTCCAGCTCAAGTGGCTGGTAGTAATTCACTTCTAAAATCACGCGATCGGCGATATCGAGCCAGGCTTGGTTGTTGCCTAGCGATGTGGACGGCACGAGCTCACCGCTTTCTTTAATCGCCACTACTTCGATCACAGCAAAGTTTAGATGTGGAAAAAAGCCCGCCTTAAGCTGCGCGGCAAGGCTTGATAGATGCACGTCTGCGTATCGCACGGCGCCGCTATTTATCGCACGGCGCATATCGGCATCCGTAAAAAACGGCGCGCGAAAGCTCACGGCACCTGCTTTTGCCAAAACTCCGTCTAAAAGCGGATCGGTCGATGCGCCTGTAAAAATTTCGATTTGATAGGGCTCGCCTTTTTCGTGCAGCGCTGTCGCTCGTTGCGCCAGAGCCTGCGGCAGCGCTAGTGCGCAGCCCGCCCCAACAAAGCCGCTAAAGCCCACCGATGCGCCATTTGGGATCAGCTCGCAGGCTTCCTCGGCGCTCATAATTTTTGATTTTAGATATTCGTTTTGCACGCGTGAGTTCATTTTCCGTCCTAGCCGTGATTTGGGCGAAATTATAATATTTTTGCGCTAAATTTCAAAATCTAAATTTCGTGCGCGAGCTAGGCTATAGAGCAAAATATGAGGCGCGGTCGGTTGGGATACGCCACAAACGCTTCCGATCAGGCTTTTTTTGCTTCGGCGGTTTACAATACCCGCTTGCACAAGCGCTCCGTAAATAGGGTTTTAAGCGTGATTGAAGCTTAGTTGATAGTCTCGCTGCGATACTGCAAATACTTATCGCGCACCCAATCTTGCGAAATTTAAACGCAAAATTTCATCGCATAATTTGTGAGCTGCGATATTTAAATTTAAGCTTCCTTTTGCAATTTAATCGCTCGCCGCACTCAAATTTAAATCCCCGCCTCGCAATTTTAAAATGGATGTTTTGAAATTTATCGCTCGTGGCGTTTAAATTCCGCGTCTAGCGAGCCTTGAACTCATATTTGAAATTCCATCACTTGCGATGCACGCATTTGCCCATCGCACCTGTATTTTAATCCGCATTAATGAAATTCCCTCTGTCTGAAATTTTAACCTCTTCGCACAATATGGCAGTTTAAAATTTCAAATTTCTCGCTTTTTTTTGGGAGCGGCTCGACATAGATACGTAAAATTTTGATAAATTTACGCTTGCAAAATTCTAAAAATTATATCATCGTCACGGCTAAATTGCAGATTTGTTTAAATTCTGGTTCTTAAAATTGTAGCCTGGCCGTCACGCACGATTTGCAATTCAAAGAGCCTTGCCGCGTAAATTCTAATCTCTCTGAGCCCAAAAATTGACGCCGCTTAATACATGAATTTAAACGCGTTTTGGAATTCAAAATTTAGCCCGCCTTGTTACCATTTTCGGTCGAGCTCTATAAAATTTCGGCAAATTTTATACTCGCGGAATTTTAAAATTTTATCGCCATAAAAGCCAGTAAAATTTTATCTCTGCGGCTTGCCGTCGCCAAATTTCGCGACTATCTCCTCGCTACAGCTCTCTTTGGGCGCCCAGCCTTCGCGCTTCATCCGCGCCAGATTGTCGCATGCCTCCTGCGAGCCGCCCTCGCAAAGCTCGTCGTATATCACGAGGCTGCGGCACTGCCCGCTCGCGAAGCTCTCCAGCGTCGCGGCATTGCCCAGGCAGGCTCGCTCGCGCAGATTGCTCATCGCGCGCCCGCCTGCGCCATCCGCTTTGTCTCCCTGCTTCCGCTCGGCGAGGGTTGAGAGCTCGCATGCGTCTGCGAAAAAACCCTGTGCTTTGAAGCGGTTTCGCACGACGCCGCGACCGCCCAGCTCGTATCTCATCGCCGCTTCGTAGCATGCGGCGGCGTCCTTTTTGCTGCATTTTGCTAAAAGCGCGCTGGTTTTTGCGCCGCTAAATTTAAACTCTTTGGCTTCGCCGTCTGCGTTTGCCAAACTAAGCGCCGCCGCCAGCGCAAGCTTTAAAGCTTTCATCTTTGCCCCTTTTTCGTTTATCCGCTCGCACGCTTCGATTTACCGCCTCATCGCGCACTGCACTCGCACAGCCCGCTAAAATTTTAAAGGCTCGCGCGCTCCATATCCAGGTCGTAAAGGTTGTGAAAATCCACGTCGTTAAATTTATTTTTTGCCACTTTCGCTCCGTTTAAATTTTAATATCCGGCTTCATTTAGCTTTTTGTAGTCGTCGCAGCCAAACTGATCGCCCAGATCGCATGCTTTGCCAAAATACTCTTTGGCTGTTTTGAAATTTTGCTCCACGCCTTTTGCCTCAAGATATAAAGAAGCGACATCGTAGCAAGCGTCAGCGCCCCCTAGATCGCAGGCCTTTTGATAAAGCTCCATTGCCTTTTTGTAGTCTTGTTTCACGGCTTTACCGCTCTTATATGCAAAACCAAGCTGAGCGCAGCCAACAGCGTCTTTTTTATCGCATGTCATTTGCCAAATCTCTATCGCTTTTTTGTAGTCTTGCCTCACACCCTCGCCGTTGTAATAACTGATACCAAGGAAAGAGCACCCATTGATACTTCCTTTATTGCAAGCGCTCTCAAAGTGCTTTGCCGCTCTTGCCAAGTCTTGATAATAAGATGCCTCCAATCCATATTCAAGCTCTTTTTGCGCCGATAATTCAAAGGCAAAGGCAAAATTTAATAAACCTGCCAAAGCCATCATCACAAAAATAAATTTTCTCATCATTAATCCTTTAAATTTTTATTGATATTTTGATCCGCGTCGGTTAAAAAGCTTTCATCTTTGCTCCTTTGTTTCGTTTATCTGTCTGCTCCGATTTGCTGCTTCATCGCGCGCTGCACTCGCACAGCCCTCTAAAATTTTAAAGGCTCGCGCGCTCTGTTTGCGCTCGAAGCTCGGAAATTTATCGCTTTTGCCGCGCTAATTTTTCGGCAGTAGATCGAGCACCGCGCAGGCGCGCTTGTTGTGCATTTTGCATGCCTTATCTAGCGCCTGCCCCGAGAGCCCAAAGCTTTGAGGAGTGCCTATTCCTTGGAGATATTTGACCGATAGCTCGTAGCAAGCTTCGCTGCTGCCGGCATCGCACTGCTCGCGAAAAAGCTCAAACGACGCCACGACGTCCTTTTCAACGCCGAGGCCGCGCCCTAGCGCATCTGCGTAGAAAAAGCACGATAGCTGATCTTTTCGCTCGCAGCCGCTTTTCAGACCGCGCGCGACGCGATCACAGGAGCCCTCGTCGCTTTTTACGATACAGCTTTGCAGATCCGCCCGCGAAATTCCGTCCGTTTGGATGACCGCATCGGCGCTGCTTTGCGAGCCAGCGCTTGCTTCGCCGCTCTTTATAAAGCGCGCGCTTGCGGTCTCGCCGATACTCGTTGTTTTGTCCGTTTTGCCCGCAGCAGGGATTTTATCTGTCCGCCCGCTCTCGTCGCAGTTTGCCGCAATGGCGCAAAATAGCGCCAAAAATAGAAATTTTTTCATACCCGCCTCCGTTAAATTTCGCGCCATTTTAATTAAAAATGCTGAATTTAAGAGAAATGCGCCTCTGCTCCAAATTTCAGCTCTATGTCGCAATGTGTTTGGAGCGCGAATTTAAAGCGCGCCGCCAAAGCGATCGATCACAAGCTCTTTAGCGCCGCAAGTACGTTTTGTGCGTCCTGTTCGGGCTCCTCGATTCGGCTAAAGCGCTTTATCTCCTTGCCTCCTCGAAAAATCAGGGTTTGGCGGTGGTAAAATTTCTTCCCGTCGCCGGTGGTGAAGGTTTCGAGCCCAAGCGGCGCCTCAAGCTCGAATTTTTCGTCGTTTATGAACTCAAACGATGCGCCCGTAGCGCGCTTAAACTCGCTCGTGCCCGCCTCGCCCATGCTGCCTACGGCGATAAGCTCAAAGCCGAGGGCTTTTATCTGCGCAAACGCGCTCTCGTAGGCCTTGCACTGAAGCGTGCAGCCAGTAAGCCCAGCCGCATCGCGCAACTCTGCGGGCAAAAATTTGCCGCTGTCGCCCATTTTTGGGTAGGTAAAAACCACGCAATTTTTCGGTAAATTTATCATCTCTCGCCTTTTGATCGAAATAGGTCGCAAAAATAGCATAAAAAATCTTAAACCCGCTTGACGGATGAAATTTTAATAAAATTTAGCGTAAAATAAGGGGCAAAATTTCGGCAAAATCAAATTTGGAGTTAAATTTGGATATCGACAGAGCGTTAGAGGAGCTGGCAAAAAAGCAGCAGCAGTGCAAGATAAAATTTCTAAAACCGCTGATTTTATTGCTATGCATCGCGGTTTTTTCCATCGGCTGGTTTATCCACGGCTTGATCCAAAACGAATACTCCTCCGCCGTGCTGATGTCCGCGATGATCCCGATAATTGCGGTAAGCTGCGTATGGGGGATTTTTGATGATTCCATCGCCAAGTGGGAGTACAATGCCTTTTACAAAGACGCCTTCATCCGCGCCATCATTTCAGATATCGATCCCGCCTTTAGATACGAGCCGCAAAGCGGCATAGACGAAGAAGAGTTCCGCAAAACAGGCATCTATCCGAACAATGAATTCGTAGCCGAGGATCAGATAGACGGCGTGTATAAAGGGGTGAAATTTAGCCTAAGCGAGGCGATAAAAATCTATGAAACGCGCGAGTCTATGGAGCTTGTAAGGCTATCTCAAAGGGCTAAAAGCGATCTTTCTGCGGCTTTTTTGCTGTCGGCGATCGCGCTTTGGAACGCTTGGAGGCTCGGCGAATACGTGCAGGCCTTTAGCGGCTCGGTGTTGGTGTGCGAGTTTTATAAGAAATTTAAGGGGCGGACCATCATCGCGGATCGCTCGCCAGGCACAAAATTTTTAGGCGATCAGGAGCTGATGGACGATGTGATTTTCGGCGAGGAATTTCGCGTGTTCGCAAGCGATAAGATCGAGGCGCGGTATCTTTTGACGCCTAGCCTTATGGAGCGTCTCGGGGCTTTGAAGCTTAAGCTTGCACCTAAGATCGCTCTTAGCGCGGCGTTTATGGACGGAAAATTTTATCTATTTTTAAACGGCGCGAAAAACCGCTTCGAAGCCGCGCTGTTTTCGCCGCGCACTACGCTAAAAGACGCCGAGCGGATAAAGGCCGAAGTTTTGCAGCTTCTTGGTATCATTGACGAGCTGCGTTTGAATGAGGAGGTTTTTGGCGGCGCAAGCGAGAGCGGCGAGTCCGCAAATAGCCCGCCACCCGGCGGCAAAGAGCTGCAGAGATTGCGCGATAAAGGCTTGAGCTCGCGCGATCGCTGATTTGAATTTTAAAACGCCATCTCGCGGTTTAAAATTTAACGCTTTTCGTAAAATTTAATCTCATCGCCCGCGTCTTTAAATTTAGCGCTTTTTAGAATTTGGCGTTTCTTGAAATTTGGCGTCTCTTGGAATTTAACGCGGCGCAAGCGAGTAAAATTTACCACTTGTAGCAGTAGCTTGAAATTTTAAAATTTGATCTCGCGCACGGCAAGATATGCGATGAAATTTTACTCGTTATTTCCCGCGATCGTTTCGATTAATTTGCGTTTGTTGCGGCGGTTGTAAAGCACCGACGAAAGGAGCGATAGCGCGATGAATAAGATCCCCACGGTGCCGGTTATGATCTCGCTTACTTCAAATTTCAGCTTGGCAAACATTATAAATGCCAAACACGCGATAGCATAGTGCGCGCCGTGCTCCAGATACGCGAAGTGCGACAGCGTGCCGCGAGCGATGAGATACAGCGTGATGGAGCGCACGAACATCGCGCCAGCACCTAGCCCCAGCATAATGATGAAGATATTATCGCTTAGCGCAAACGCGCCGATCACGCCGTCGAAGCTAAAGCTCGCGTCCAGAGTTTCTAAATACAAAAAGCCCGCAAGGCCGTTTTTTACGCCGTCCGTGCCGAAAAGGCGGTCGAAGCAGGAGATGAGCAGATAGAGCAGGATCGCGCCGAAATACGCTGCGCCGAGCGTAGCCGAGCCCGTTTTAGCAAGCAGCGCGAGCCCCGCGGCTAGAGCGATCAGCGTGGGCGCGTTTGGAATGCGCTTTAAAAATCGCACGAGCCCGTTATTTTCGATTATGCCCAGCCAGTGTAGCTCGCGCTGCGCATCGAAGAAAAAATCGCAAAAGACCATCAGTAAAAAAGCGCCGCCGAAAACGTAAATTTGCGCTTCGTTCTCGCTTAAAATTTCATGATAGCGCTGCGGCTGCTTAAGCGCCAGCACGAGAGTTTCCCAAAGACCCAGATGCGCGCTTGCGGCGACGATTAGCACGGGGAATAAAAATCTCATCCCAAAAACCGCGATCGGAATGCCCCAGAGGATAAATCTGCTCTGCCACACCGGCGCCATATCTTTTAGCACCTTGGCATTGACTACGGCGTTATCGAAGCTGAGGCTGATTTCGAGCGCGCATAAAAGCGCACAGATATAAGCGGCACCCGCGCCGCCGATATAAAATGCGATAGCAAGCGCAATTAGGCTTACTACAAAAGAGGAGTAAAAATATTTCATCATCGTCCTAGCTGATTTTTTGCGCGATTTTAGCAAAATTTAGCCCTAAATTCTATATAATTGCAAAAATTCCAAAAAAGGCAAAAGATGCTTACCAATCCCGTATTTATCAGTATCTGTGTGATGTGCGCGCTGTGCTTGCTGAGGTGCAACGTAATGCTCGCGATCCTAATCGGCACGATCTGCGCCGTGCTCTCAAGCAAGATCCCGCTGGGAGATGCCATAAATTTATTCATAAACGGCAACCCCGAAAACGCCGGCAGTCTCGGCATGGGCGGAAATTTAGAAACCGCGCTTTCGTATCTGCTGCTAGGCGTCATCGCAAGCGCGATCTCAAAGACCAACTTAACGGCGATCTTGGTGCGCGCGGTGGCAAATTTAATCAGCGACAAAAAATACGTTTTTATCTTTTCGATCGCCTTTTTTGCATGCTTCTCACAAAATTTAATCCCCGTGCACATCGCCTTTATTCCGATTTTGATCCCGCCGTTAGTTAAGATCATGAACTCGCTAAAGATCGACCGCCGCGCCGTTGCGTGTGCGCTAACGTTCGGCTTGCAGACGCCGTATATGGCGCTGCCGCTGGGATTTGGACTTATCTTTATGGGATTAATTGAAAAAAATATGAACGCAAACGGCATCGCAGTAAGCCTAAGCGACATATCGAGCGTGATGTGGCTAAGCGCCGTGCCGATGCTCGTGGGGCTAGTGCTGGCCGTGATCTACTACCGCAAGCCGAGAGACTACGCCGAAACCAAACAGAGCCTGGATGCGCATTTTAGCGAGCTTAAGATGGGTATGCGCGAATGGGGCGCGCTAGCGGGCATCGCGGTGTGCTTCGCGGTGCAAATTTGGATTAAATCCCTTCCGTTTGCCGCGCTTAGCGGAATTTTAGTAATGCTTGCTAGCAAAGGCATCGAGTGGAAGAAGCTCGATAGCGTATTTGACGAAGGCGTGCATATGATGGGCTATATCGCGTTTTTGATGCTGATCGCCGCAGGATACGGCACGATCTTAAAAGAAACCGGCGGCGTGAATGAGCTGGTGCACGTAGCGAGCACTTTAAGCGGCGGCAAGCTCGGCGGTGCGCTGCTGATGATCGGCATCGGACTGCTTGTGACGATGGGCATAGGCTCGAGCTTCGGCACGATCCCTATCATCGCTACGATTTATTGTCCGCTAGCCGCACAGTTGGGCTTTAGCACTGCGGCGACGATCTTTATCATCGGCGTGGCCGCAGGTATCGGCGATGCGGGCTCGCCTGCTAGCGATAGCACGCTTGGACCTACCGTGGGGCTAAATATCGACGGCGGACATAGCCACATGTGGGATACCTGCGTGCCGACCTTTATTTTCTTTAATATCCCGCTGATTATATTTGGCATAATCTTTTCGATGATGCTTTGAAATTTTATAAAATTTAGCTGCCCGGCGTTGTCCGTAAATTTATAAATTTACGGATACGAATGTTTTTAAATTTATCCGCGCGACTTTGTTTTTAAATTTATCCGCGCGATTTCGTCGAAATTTATTTGCGCCGTTCGCGCGGTTTGCTTAAATTTAGCCGCTTTAAATTTAACCGCTCACGGCGCGTTGATGAAAATCATTGCTAAAATTTGAAATTTCGCATAAAATGGGCGAAATTTCATAGCAAGGAGCGGTGGTGGAGCAAATTTATCCTTACGTGCAGATCGTCCATCTTATCTGCGCCATTATCTTTTTAGGCTACATATTTTTCGACGTCGTGATTTTTTCGCGGCTCAAAGGCGTGCTGGGTGCGGACTACGAGCGCGTTAAAAAGGCGATCGGCTCGCGCGCGATTAAGATCATGCCGGTTTGCCTTTTTACGCTGATAATCACCGGCGGAATGATGATGAGCCGCTGGGTCGGGAGCGCTAACGGCGGGTATTTCGGCACGCCGCTTCAAAAAATCTTTATGCTAAAAGTTGCGCTCGCGCTCATCATCGCCGCATGCGTAGCGATAAATTTGAGCTGCCGCGCGATGGGAAGGCCCGCGCCTGAGTTTTTACGAGCAAATATCCACAAGATCGCTTTTGTATTCGGCTTCATCATCGTGCTTTGCGCTAAGCTGATGTTCATAGTATGATTTATGACGCAAAATTTAGCGCTGGCGGCACGCTTTTATCGCGGAATTCTGTAGCGTGGCAAAGATTTAATTTTGCTTGCTTTTAAAATACGACGCTTGCTAAAAATTTTAAAATTCCGTTTTGCTGGGCGGGAGTAGAAATTTAAGAATTTTAAATTCCACTATGTCTGCGCTAAAGCGCGAAATTTTAAAATTCCACTCCTTTTTTGTGCTGTTTTGTCAAATGCAATCTCAAAATTTAATCTCATAAAATTTTAAAATTTCATCGCGAGCTTTAAAGCGCTCATAAAATTTCTCACCCAATTCTGCAGCTTTAAAATTTTGTAAAATTCTGTGGCTTTAAAATTTTGCAAAATTTTAAAAATTTTAAATTCTATCGCTAGGACGCAGATGAAAACTCTAAAAAAACTCGCGCAAAATCGAAGCAAACAATGAAAAAGCGAATTTATTTGACGACTTTACTTACTATTTAATAATCATTAAAGATATAAAAAGCTAAAATTGCTTTTTGCCTGCGGGCGAATTTAATGTCTGCTTGCCATTCGCGCGGGATTTTGAGGTTTCCCGTAGCCGTGGCAATAGTTTTGAAATTATTTATGAGAAAGGAAAAAGGATGAAGAAATTTCTCTTAAGTCTGCTTGTCGCAGCTTTAGCTAGTAGTGCGCTTTGCGCAAGGTCGCTCTCCGAGATCAAAAGTAGCGGAGTGCTTAGAATAGGCGTTTATGACGCGCAACCGCCGTTTAGCAAGATAGAAGACGGCGTGCATCAGGGCTTTGAGGTCGATATGGCAAATGCTATCGCTAAAGATATGCTTCCATCGGGCGGAAAGGTGGAGTTTACCTCCGTGCTTGCAAATCAGCGTATAAAATTCCTACAAGAAGATAAGGTGGACGCAGTTATCGCAACTTTTACCGTAACTCCGGAGCGCGAGAAGCAGGTAGATTTTACGACCCCGTATTTTAGCGTCAATATAGGCATTTTAACCCGCGTCGAAGATAAGATTAAATCTTTAAACGAATTGCAAGATAAAACTATTTTAGTTCTTAGCGGCGGTACTGCAGAAACATACTTTGAAAAGCAAGGCTATAATATCGCCAGATGCGACAACGCAAACGCTTGCTATAAGGCGCTAAAAGCTGGACAGGGCGACGGGTATGCCGATGATAACCTAGTCGTGCTGGCTTATCCGGTATTAGATAAAAAGGTAGAAGTAAATATCAAAAATTTAGGTACTTCGGATTTCTTAGCCATCGGCGTGAAAAAGGGCAATTCGGAGCTTTTGGATTTTCTAAACGGCGAGCTAATCAAGCTAAGCAAAGAGGGCTTTTTCAAAAATTCGTTCGATAATTTCATCGAGCCTTACTACAAAGGAACTGCAGAGAAAAAGTATTTCTTGCTGGACGATCTTTATAGCTTGCTGTAATTTTTAAAAAGGGGGACGCTATGAAAAAGATAATCCTAGCATTGATGCTGGCTGCGTGTTCGCTTTTTAGCAACACTTTAGCTCAAATCAAAGAAAAAGGGGTTATTCGAATCGGTATAGATGGCTCGTCTCCGCCGTTTAGCGTCGCTAAAGCCGGCGAATATAGCGGGTTTGAGATACTTTTAATCGAAGGGCTTGTTAAAGAAATTTTCGGCGATAAAGGCGGCAAGATAGAATATGTCGTAACTTTGGGCGATGATCGTATAAAAGCGGTGCAGGACAACAGAGTCGATTTAGATATCGCGCTTATCTCGGTTACGAAAGAGCGTGAGAAGCTGGTAGATTTCTCCGATCCATACTTTAGCGTAAATATCGGCGTGCTAACCCGTAGCGAAGATAATATCAGAAAAGTCTCCGATCTAAACGGAAAGACTATACTAGCGCAGCCCGGCACCACCGTGTTTGATTACTTTACGAAACAGGGCTATAACGTAGCGCCGTGCGATAGTGCAAGCGAATGCTTTAACGCTCTAAAATCGGGCAAGGGCGACGGATACGCAGACGATAATCTGCTTGTGTTCGCTTACGCCGTAGTAGACCGCAAAGTTGAAGTAAATATTAAGAATTTAGGCTCGACGGACTTCCTAGCCATCGCGGTGCAAAAAGGTAATACTGAACTACTTAACGCGGTAAATGCGGGACTGATCAATTTAAGCAAAAAGGGCTTTTTTACAAAAATTTTTGATGAGAGTATCGAGCCTTTTTATAAAGGTACCGTCGATAAAAAGTATTTCTTGCTGGACGATCTTTACAGCCTGTTTTAATTTAAAATGGCGATGGATGGAATTCTATTCGCTGGCAAAATTTTAGTAAAATTTAAAGGAATTTTATGAAAAAGATTATATTTACGTTGTTAATCGCTTCGTGTTCGTTATTTGCCAACTCTTTAGCGCAGATCAAAGAAAAAGGGCTCATTCGCATTGGGGTAGACGGCTCACTGCCGCCACTTAGCGTCTCTGAGGACGGAAGATATAGCGGTTTTGAAATTTCGCTTATCGAAGAGCTCGTGAAAGAAATTTTCGGCGATAAGGGCGGCAAAATCGAATATGTCGTAACTCTAGGCAATGATCGTATCACAGCCGTGCAAGATAACAAGGTCGATTTGGATATCGCGGCGATTACGGTTACGAAAGAGCGCGAGAAACTAGTGGATTTTTCAAACCCTTACTTTAGCGTAAATATCGGCGTACTAACCCGTAGCGATGACAATATCAAGACAATAAGCGACCTGCAGGATAAAGAAATTTTAGCAGAGCCCGGCACTACGGCTTTTGATTATTTTAATAAGGAAGGCTTTAAAGTTATCTCATGCGCCAGTTCGAGCGAATGCTTCCGCGCGCTAAAATCCGGTCGCGGCAGCGGCTATGCAGACGATAATATGGTAGTTTTGGGTTATTCGGTTGTAGATCGCAAGGTAGAGGTAAATATCAAGAATTTAGGTACGTCGGACTTTTTAGCTATCGCGGTGCAAAAAGGCAACGATGACTTGCTAAACGCCTTAAACGACGGGCTTGTCAAGCTCAGCAAAAATGGCTTTTTCAAGAAAATTTTTAACGACAGCATCGATCCTTTTTACAAGGGAAAGGCTGAGAAAAAATATTTCTTGTTAGATGATCTTTATAAAATGTTTTAATTCAAAGGACAAAATATGAAAAAAATTCTACTAAGTATTTTGCTGGGTGCTGGCGCGCTTTGCGCTAATTCCCTAGCAGATATCAAGCAAGCAGGCGAAATTCGCATAGGCTTGCAAGATTCCCAGCCTCCGTTTAGCTTCGATGATAACGGCACGCTAAAGGGCTTTGAGGTTGATTTGGCAAATGAGTTAGTCAAAAATCTATTTGGCAATAAAAAGATCAAAATCGACTTTATCGCCGTAGCATCTAAAGATCGCGTTCCTTCACTGGAGCAAAACAAAGTAGATCTCATCATATCCAAGCTTACCGTCACAAAAGATCGCGTTCAGAAAGTCGATTTTTCTTACCCGTATTATTCAGTGCAAATTGGCGTGCTAAGCCGCAAGGACGATAATATTTCAAGAATCGATCAGATCGCGCATAAAAAAATTCTAAGCGTTAAGGGCACAACTGCCGAGGAGCACTTCAAAAACGCGGGCTATGAGATTGCGACATGTACCGACGCGAATGAGTGCGTCGCTAGGCTAAAGGCTGGCGAGGGCATAGGCTTTGCCGACGATAATACGGTCGTACTCGGATACGCTAGAAACGATGCCGCGCTTGATGCAAAAATCATCAACCTTGGCAAGGTAGATTATATCGCCGTCGCCCTATCTAAGGGCAATACCGAGCTGCTTGATGCGGTCAATAGCAGCCTGGTAAAAATGTATAAAGCGAAATTTTTCCATAAGGCTTTTGACGAGGATATCAAGCCATACTACGGCGGCAAGATCGATAAAAAGCACTTCACGCTCGATGAGGTTTATAGCCTGTTTTAGGCTTAGACGCATCTAAAATTTTAAGGCGCCCCTTGGCGTCTAAACATACCCGCAGCTGCGATATTTGATCGCAGCTTGCTTTTGCCGCCAAGGCTTCGGCGGCAATTTATAATTTAAATTCCGTATTTTTACGGATCCCGGTTGCGATATAAAATTTTATGATGTTTTGATATGCGGTTGTGAAAGGGCGCGGCTTATAAAAGATAGTCGGTCGCAAGAAATTCTAATCCGAGTAGTAAAATTTTATATCCTTTTTCAGTTGCGTCGGCAGTATATTAAATTTAGCCCTAAAAATTTTAGAAAAATGCGATAAATTATTGTATCCGACCATTTTAGCGGCTTCGTTTACGCTGATTTGATCTAGACTTAATAGCTCTTTTGCAATTCCAAGCCGCTCATTTGTCAGCATCGCATAAACGCTCGTGCCAAAATATGCTTTAAAATCCCTTTTTAGTGCAAATTCATTCGTGGCACAAAGACGAGCGAGCTCCTTAATGCTAGGTGGGTTTTGCATATTTTCAAGTAATATTTTCTTTGCTTTTTGGACTGTTTTTATGTCATTTTCATCAAGACTAAGCGTATTTTCAGGCTCATTAAATTTATAAAAACTTTTATAAAGCATCTCTAAAATTTTACTTTCCATAAAAATTTCGCGCATTTTGCCGTCGTATATCGCGGCATTTTCGAGCTCTTTGAGGATGATATTTTGCACGGCGCTTGTTTTAAATTTCTTCATGCAAACGGCCTGATCTAAATTCAAATTTTTTAAAATTCCCAGCTCATTTGCAAAAGCGGTGCTAAGCGCTATGCATGAGCTTTTATAGTGTTTATTTTCAAGCTCGTGAACGCCACGCAATTTGCTTTGCATAGTTCCGAGCCAAAACTCACCTTTATTCAAAACGAATTGATCTTTATCCGATCTGAAGCAGATAGGATTTTCGCCCGTATTGAAAAATAAAAATGAATAGCGGCTACCTCGCTCGTGGCGATGCAAAAGAAAATCTCTGCAAATTATATCGCTGCTATAATATCCTATCCCTCCGCCCGTATAAAAAGAGCTAAAGTCGAATTTTATACTTTCGCTTTCAAGCTCGGTTTTGTTATACCCACATTGCTTGGACGGCTCAATGTCGTTAGATATTTTTTGTAAAAAATCATCTAAACTTATCTCTTTAATCATCTTATCCCTTTAGCGTTTAAAAAAATCCCTCTGCCGTTTAGTATTTCTTGATAATGCGTATCTTATTATAGTAAAATGAGTTTAAATTTTAATAAGAAAAGGGGCGTTTGTGCGCGCAATATATAAATTATCGCTGATTGCTGCTATAGCGACAGCCGGAATATCGAGCGAGATAGAAAAACAAGGCAAAAGTGTAAATTTGGGTGAAATTACCGTAGTCAGTGCTACGGGCTATCGGCAAAATATCCAAGACGCACCCGCTTCTATCTCCGTTCTTACGCAAAAAGAGATACAAAAGCGCAACTATCAAGATATCTCCGCGATGGTAGAGGATTTGCCGAGTGCCTTTACCGCAACGCTAGGCGCTGCATCGAGAAAAGGCATAAGCCTAAGAGGCCTATCTCAAAAATATACAAAAATTTTAATCGACGGCAAACCTGCAACCAGCGATAGTGCTTATAAAGGATTAAGGAGTATCGGCAGCAGCCAGAATTTCTTGCCTCCCGCAAATGCGATAGAGCGCATAGAGGTCATCCGCGGGCCTATGAGCTCGCTTTACGGCAGCGACGCTATGGGCGGAGTAATAAATATCATCACCAAGGGCTTTTCAAATGAGCTTAGCGGTAATGTAAACGGATACTATACTTTCGCTAAAAAATCGCAAATAAAAGGTGATTATCAAACAGGTTTTTATCTAAACGGAGCTATTGTCCCGGACGTGCTAGGTATCGCACTTTACGGCAGATTTTTTGAAAAGATAGAGGACAAAGAGCCTTATGCGAATAGAAATAATGAAGAGACGAATATGGGCGCAAAACTGATGTATAACGTAACGCAAAATGATGAGGTAGCGCTTGATTATCGTAAAGTAAATAATAAATTTAGGCGTACATACGGGCGTACGCGAACAACCTCGGGAGGCAATAACGATATTGCGAAAGAGGATATGAAAGGCTACACCGCAAGCCTGTCTCATCAGGGAAAATACGATAAGTTTATGATAGATAGCTATGCAAATTACGATAGCATGAAAGAAAGCGGCGCCCAGGATCTGCGTCTTAGAACGACTACGCTAAATTCTAAAGGCTCATATTTTTTCGATTCAAATGCTTTGAGTTTGGGCGTGCAATACCGAAGCGAGAGATTAAACGAAGCCGCCACTACCGCAGATGAGGCAAATGTCAAAAGATGGGATTATTCGATCTACGGCGAGGATGATTTTTATCTAACTGATGATTTAACGCTAACCGGCGGAATCAGATATAACCGCGATAAAGACTACGGCGGCCATATATCGCCGCGCGCTTATGCCGTTTATCGTTTAAACGAAAGTTTTTCTATTAAAGGTGGCGTTTCGACGGGATATTCAACTCCGGATATTAAGCAGCGTAGCGAGGGCCTTGCCCTGCCGTTTGCAGGAGGGCAAGGAGCGCAGATAGGCAGAAGCTCTTTAAAGCCTGAAAGCAGCATAAGCTACGAAGGCGGGTTTTCTTACGACGATAACGATAAATTTAACTTTAGCGCTACCGCGTTTTATACCAAAATCAAAGATGGAATTTCTACCAAATTAATTTGCCGTCCAAGACTGGGAAATCCTTGCGTGCATAACGGCAAAACTTACAGGCGCGGAATTTGGGATACTATAAATATCGCAGAAGCCGAGGTTAGGGGTCTAGAGCTAAGTAGCGATTATCAAATTTTAGATAATTTGAAGCTGCATGCAAACTACGCCTATACGAAATCCGAGCAAAAAACGGGTAGCGAGAAGGGCAAAACCTTAAATAATTTTCCAATCCATTCGGTAAAGCTAGGATTTGATTACGACGTAAGCTCCAAGCTAAACTTATGGTCGCAAATAAATTATTATAGTAGGACGCGCGATAGCCTAAGCTACGATGAGGATATCCGCTCATACACGCTTTTTGATCTGGGCGCGAGCTATAAACTCACAAAAGACGCAAGTTTAAATTTTACGCTTTATAACATATTCAACGAATTCGTACTAACGCGCTCGGGAAATTATCAAATGATGGTCGTAGACGGGATGAAGGCTCAGGTTGGATTTAACGTGAACTTTTAAATTCGCAGCGCATAAATTTCGTCCGCGGATTTAAAATTTAAGGAAATTAATGGCGATTCTAAAAAGGAAAAAATTTTGGTTCAATGTCCATCTTATTTTGACGCTTATATGCTGCGTGCCGATCTTAATCATAGCCCTTAGCGGCGCTATTATCTCGTATCATGATGAGATAATAGATGCGTTAAATCAAAGCAAATCTTTCGTGAGCCCGAGCGGAAAAGACGCTCTTAAGCCCGTCAAAATTTTAAATATTTTCAGAAAAGCCAAGCCCGGTTTTACGCTCAGTTATTATAGAATTCCTCAAAATAAAAATGGGGCGATTAGGCTTTCCGGTACAGATTCTAGCGGCGAGTTTAAATCATATTTTATAGATCCTTATAACGGCGAAATTACTTCGGAAAACATAGGCGATACGTTTATTGGCGTAGCGCTAAATCTACATACCAATCTAGGGTTTGGGCTAAGCAAAAACGAAACTCTGCGGCTAATAGGCAAAAATATCGTGGCGCTTAGCACGGTTATGTTTATTTTGGTCTTAATTTCAGGCGTGGTGATCTATTATCCTAGTTTTAGAGGAAAGATTTTACGCGCATTTAGGATAAATTTTAAAGCGAGAGGTTACACGTTTTTATATAGCTTGCACGGCGCGGTCGGAGTTTTGCTACTGCCCGTTTTGCTTACGATAAGCGCTAGCGGGCTTTATTGGTCGTATGATTGGATAGCCAAAATCACCAACAGAGCGCTAGGGGAAAAGGAAATTTTTAGAAAAACGAGCTTTACCGAAGTGCGAGGATTTTCGCTCGAGGATGAAGATAAAATTTTAAATTTGCAGACGGCACTTGATATTTTTAAGCGTGAACGCGGTGAAAACTACGAATTCTTTAACATCATCGCCCAAAAAGATGGAGAAAATTTTATGATCTTTTATTTCGATAAAGGCGAAAAGAGCGAAGAGCATATGAACACGATGAGCGTAAACGTTAAAAAGGGCATCTTGCGGCATGCTTGCTATGATGATGCGAAAAGCACCATGCCGCGCCCTTTTGCTATACATAAAGCCGTTTTGAGCGTGCATTCGGGCTATATCTTCGGCGAGGCGGGTAAGTTCTTATTTTGCGTAGCGGCGATTTCTGTGTTATTTTTTATAGTTACGGGATTTTGGATGAGCATAAAAAGAATTTGCAAGAAAAGATAAATTTATGAATTCAAAGCGGAGAAATAGCTTATTCGCGGCGTAAATTTAAAATTTTATCCGAAGCAGTATCGCTTCTTTTCAGTTAATAAAATTTTATGTGTAGCGCTTTGAAATACTGCGTGCAGAGTCTTTGTGGGCCTTGTGCCGCATCTTGATTTTGTTAAATTTCCTTCGGCGTTTCAACCGCGCTTATTTGCCGTTCATAAAATCCCTAATATTTTGCGCGATCATCTTTATCAGCCGTTTGCGAGCCTCGACGCTCGCCCATGCGATGTGAGGCGTGATGATGACGTTGCGGCGATTTTTCACGCGCAGCAGCGGATGATCCGCCCTCATCGGCTCTGTTTGCAGCACGTCAAGCGCCGTGCGTAGGCCTCGCTCGTCCACGGCGCGAGCCAGCGCGTCCTCGTCCACGATGCCGCCGCGGCCGAAATTCATCAAGATCGCCCCCTCTTTCATCTTCGCAAGCTCCGCCTCGCCGATCAATCCCGCCGTTTTTGGATTTAGCGGAGCGTGGATCGAGATTATGTCGCAAGCCTTCAAAAGCGCGTCCAGGCTCACTCTGGCAAACTCGCCGTTATCGTTCGCGCCGCTGGTGGAGTAGTATCTCACGTTTGCGCCGAACGCGGCGGCGATGCGGGCGACCTTTGCGCCGATCTGTCCAAGCCCGATGACGCCGAATTCTTTGCCGTAAATTTCGCTGATGGGCGCGTCAATGTGGGTAAAAATTTCGCTCTCGCACCATTTGCCACTGCTGCCGTAGTCTGCGTAGTATCCGAGCGCGTTGGTTAGCGCGAACAGCGACGCGAAGGTCTGCTGCACGACGCTGTTCGTCGAATAGCCCGCTACGTTTTTTACCGCGATGCCGCGAGCCTGCGCTGCCTGCATGTCGATGTTATTCGTGCCAGTGGCGCTGACGCAGATCAGCTCAAGCGCGGTTTGCGCCATGATCTCGTCCGTGATTAGGACTTTGTTGGTTATGACGACGTCAGCGCCCGCTAGGCGCTGCGCGGTTTGCGCGGGCTCGGTCATCTCGTAGCTTTCAAACTCGCCTAAGCTCGCAATCTCGCTAAGATCGGCGTCGCTTCCCAGCGTCGCGGCATCCAAACATACGATTTTCATATTTTCCCCTTTGCGTTTTAAAATTTTAAGTCGTAGCAGCGCGGTTAAATTTAGCCGCTAAATTCCGCCACGCGGTCGGAGCGCGGCGCTTAAGCGGCAAAATTTTAACTCTGCAAATTTAGCTATTGCGGAAATTTGCTCGCGAGATTTTGCTATTGCAAAATTTGCTCTCGCAAAATTTAACTATCGCAAATTCTGCCCTCGCAAAATTTAATGCTCGCAGCGCGCGGCGTTAAATTTTAAAATTCTAACTCGCATCAAAATAAGCGGTAAATTTTACTGCCGTTGGAACCTGCGTCTAAATTTAAAATTTCAATTTGCGCCGAAGCGAGAGATAAATTTAATCGCCGTCGCCGTTCGCGTATAAATTTTAAAATTTAGCTCGCGCAAATCTTAGTCTGTACGGAATTTTAGCCCGCGCCAATTTAACCTGCGCAAAATTTATCCGCGCAGAATTTTGGTCGCGCCACTACGTTAAATTTCGCCGTAGCTTCCTAGCGTTAAATTTTGCTACCGAGCGACAAATTTGCCGTTGCCGCCGAGCGATAAAATTTACCGCCGCGAGAACCTTGCTGCCAAATTTATCGCCAAGAGCCGCCGCCCTAAAATTTCTCAAATTTTATAAAATTCGCCGCGCCGCTAATGCGCATCCTCGATGTAGTGCCCTACAAATTTTGAGAGATTATTGAGTATCTCGCCGCCCTTGCGGAAGCCCAGCGCGCAGCCTTCATAGGCGAAAAATACCCCCGCTTGGTAGTTCTGGGCGCGCTCGTCTTTGTTGAGCTCATAAAATTCCTGATATAAAAATTTCTGATTTCCGTATTCGCCGCCGTTTTCCTCTATCTTTTTGCCGTCCGCGTCGAAGATCGCCACGTTCGCTCCCTCGCGCGCCAAAAACGGCTTTTTGATCATCTTTTTACCGATGATCGGCGAAAAGGAGCTTTGTATCAGCAGCGGGTGGTTCGGATAGAGATCCCACAGGATTTTCATAATCCCCTTGCTTTGAAAAAGCAACGTGTATGCGGGATTTAGGATGATCGCCTTTTGATTTTGCACGATGTTTTTTAAGATGAGCGCAAGCTCGCCCTCCTCGATCGCGATCGCCTCCCAAGGGATGAGCTTGAACCAATACTCGTAGTTTTCGCCGTCAAAAAACACGCCCTCTTCGTCGTTAAATTCCACCTCGTTCACGTAGGCAAAGCGCGTCTTAAAGCCCGCATCCTCCGCGGTCTGCTGCAAAAGCTTCGTCGTCTTTTCGTCCTCGACGTTGCCCGCGACGCTGCTAAATAGAATTTTCCACCCCTCGTAAAATTTAGAAAAATCCTCCAGCTCGCCGTCAAGCACCACGAGCCGCTTGAAATTATCGCGCAGCGCGTCGTAGAGGTCGTTGAACTGGCTCGCCTCGTCCATGCCGTTTTTTTTGAGCATCGCCCACTGGATGATCGCGGTCTCAAACACCGCCGTAGGCGTGTCGGCGTTAAATTCTATCAGCTTGATTGGCTTGCCGTCCAGCCCGCCTGCGAAATCAAAGCGCCCGTATAGGTGCCAGTGCACCTCGTTTTCCCAGCTTTGCTTGATTAGATCGACGAGGTTGAAGGGGATGCCTAGCTCGTGGAAGAGGTTATTGTCGATGACGTGCTGCGCAGCTGCGACAAACATCTCGTATAGCTCGTTTGCGGCCTTATAATACGCATCCGCCTCCGCAGCGCTCACGCGCACAATCTCGTCGCTGACGTAAGGGGTCTCGTCTGCGTCCGTGTGCCAGTAAAAGCCGAGCTTTTCGAGATACTCGTTGCTTAACGGCGTTATCTTTTTTAGTTGCATTTTTATCCTTTTTTTAAAATTTTAACTCATCTGCGCCGCGATCCTTGCGGCCTTTGCTAGTTTTGATACGCATACGATTTCGCGTAAATTTAAAGCGCGCAAGACGCACGGCAAAATTTAATTAGCGTAGATCATGCGCGGCGATCGTGCGTAAATTTAAGCCACGCGAGATCTGCGGCTAATTTAAACGGGCACGCAGACGCTGTGGATCATGCGCGACAGAAGCGATAAAATTTAGCCGAGTTTTACCGCGCGTTTTTTGAAAAACCCACGTCAAATCAATGCTAAATTTGGCGCAAATTTTAAAATTCTACGCGCTAAATTTAAACTCGCCGCGCAAAGCCGCCGTATGTTTCAAAGCGCGCTTAACCGCCGAAAAATCCACCGCTCTTGCCGCTCTTGCTTCCGCCGAAAAATCCGCTTCTACCGCTTCGCGCCTTATCGTTTTGCTGCTTTGCTTGATTGAAGCTATCGACGCTTCTAGAATATGCGCTCGGGCTTTTATAGGCGGTTTGGCGCTGGCTTTGGTAGGCTGGGTTGTTAAACAGCTTGCCGCCGATCCACGAGCCGATGATGGCGCCTGCAGCGCTTGCCAAGATCGCTTCACCCAGGCTCATGCCGCCGCTGCTAAGCTGCGCGTTTTGGTTGGTTAAATTTGAAGTGCCGGCGTCGATTTTGGCGTTTTCTTCGGCCAGAAGGGCTTTGGTTTCATCATCGCTTAAAATTCTCTCCGTGCCGTCGAGCGATCTTAAGATGATCTGGGTCTTTTCGCTTGGAAATTCCTCTAAAATTTTATATTTTCCCGGCGCGACCTCTTCAAGCCGCACGAGCGCGCCTTCTTGCAGACGGACGTTTTGCTCCTGCCCCCTATCGTCGCAGCCTGCTAACGAGCCCGCCATAACGAGCCCGAAGCCGCTTACCAGCGCATAGCTAGCGATTTTGCGTAGTTTCATTTTTTTCCTTTCAATGATTTTATATCTAAGCTTTGATTTATCAAAAGCTCGTTTCCCTCGACGCGGATAAACTCGCTCTTGCCGATATTTTCGATGATTAGGCTTTGCGCTTTTGGACGCTTTTTGCGTTTGAGCGATTTTACGAATTTTGCAAGGCTCGTCCATTCGCTGCGATCGAAGGTTTTTTCTTTGATTTCGACATCATAGGGTTTGGCTTCGCGGCTTTTGCTCGAAAGCAGCGGTTTGTCGAAAAACGACAAAAAATACCTGAGCTTCTCATCGCGCTCTTTATACATCAGCTTGATTTCATCTTTCGAGGCGATTAAAATTTCCTCTTTTTCTTTGTGAAGCCTGTCCTTATCGCTTTGTAGCGCTTCGATTTTACTCTTTAGCTCGGAGATTTCTTTGATGAGATAGTCGATGAAGCTTTGAGTGCCAGCCCCGCCGCCAGTGCGCGAGCTTTTCGCAGAGCTTTGCGAAGCGGGCTCGCTTTGTTGCATTTCATCATCTAAAAGCACGTAGCGTACGCCGCCGCTTTCCTCGGCGCGCAAGGAATTTCTGCGGATGCGGTTATAGACGGCTTCTTTTGAAATTCCTAAAATTTCGGCTGCTTCGCCGATCGAGACTTTTTTCATACAAAGATGCCTTTTAGCGTTTTAGGTAATTATTGCTAAATTTGCCTAAAATAGGCATTAAACGCTTCGTTTACAAAGATAGATTCCGCTTTACCGCAGCCGGCGCGCGATAAATTCCGCTCGCTTGCGCTTGCGCGATATAAAATTTCGCTTCGCTTGCAAAGCCGCGCAAATTATTTTTTGCTAAGCTTTTAGAATTTTAACCAAACAATGTTGCTTAATTAAGTATATTTTTTATACACTTACAAAAAATTTTAGTATTTCAAAGGAGGCGAAATGCCCGAATCGCCTAAATATAAAAAATCCGAAATTCGCTGCAAGCTCATTTTAGACGCGGCGCTGGAGCTGTTTTTAGCCAAAGGCTACGAAGCTACGAGCTTAAGCGATATCATCGAGCTTAGCGGCGGCTCGCTATCGTCGGTTTATAAGTATTTTGATAACAAAGAAAGTCTATTTTTGCGCATCATCGAACTGCAAAGTAAAAAGCTCGACGAGCGAATGAACGAGCGCATGCGAATCAATAAAGACCTAAAATTACGTGAGTATCTGCAGGAGTTTGCAGGGATTTATCTGGAGTTTCTTTTCGCTCCGGAGGCGATAAAATTCTACCGACTGATACTTTTCAGCGGCTTTAACGGTGCGCTTAGCGAGAGCCCAAAAATCTTTTTAAAAAGCGGCGTGCTAGGTTCGCCGAATGCGCTGGATGAGTATTTGGCGGCGCATGCGGACGAGTTTGCGCCCGGACGCACGGCAAAAAGCCTAGCGCTATATTTCTGCTTTTTGCTTAGAGAGCCGCATTTTAGCAGGCTGCTATTTTTCGACGAAAAGCTAAATTTCAAAGCGAGCGAGCTAATCGAGGATCGCATCGATATGTTTTTGCTAGGCGTAAAAAAGCGCTAATAGCAGAATTTTACGGCGTAAATTCTGCGCTTTTTGCACCTTTAAATTTTATGAGCGGTTTGGGACTTGGATTTTGTAGCTTGGATTCTATCCGTTACCAAGCGCTATAAAGTGCCGCATATTCCGCGCTTAAAATTTTAATTCTATCGATGCAGAATTTTTGAAATGATTAGAGCTGAAATTTTTATTTTCCGTATTAAATTCTGCGCCGCAGTTAGAATTTTGCCGTTAAATTTCGCGCCTCTTGCCTGCGCCTTTAAATTTGCGCCACGCAGATTTTAAATTTAATAAAACCTCTTATAATCTCGCGAAATTTCAGATCAAAAGGATTAAAAATGGATTATGATATCATCGTAATAGGCTTTGGCAAAGCAGGCAAAACCCTTGCCGCAAAATCCGCCGCACTGGGCAAAAAGGTCGCTCTCATCGAGCGCTCGCCGCAGATGTACGGCGGCACCTGCATCAACGTAGGCTGCATCCCGACCAAGCGACTGGTTACCGCGAGCAAGGAAGCTGGCTTCGTAAATTTCAGCGTGCTCGGAGAGTATTTCGTGCTGAGCATGCAGAAAAAGGACGAGCTCGTAGAGGCGCTGAGGGCGAAAAATTTAGCGATGCTAAAAGGTAACCCGAATATCGACATAATCGACGGCGAGGGCTCATTTACGAGCGCGAATTCCGTGCGCGTGCTAAGTCCCGATGGACAAACGCGTGAAATTTCAGCAGAAACGATCGTCGTAAATACGGGCTCGAGGGAGGTCGAACCGAGCTTTGAGGTAAACTCGCAGATCGCTTATAGTAGCGAAGAAATTTTAAATTTAAAGATCCTGCCGAAGCATCTAGTAATCATCGGCGGCGGATTTATCGGGCTTGAGTTTGCCTCGATGTTTGCGGGATTCGGTTCGAAAGTTAGCGTGCTTATGCGATCGAAATTTATGAAAAACGAGGATGAGGACGTGGCTGCTAGCGTCAAATCCGCTCTAGAGGCCCAAGGCGTGGAGATTATCGAGGGCTGCGAGTTTTTGAGCTTAAAGGGCGGGGAGCTAAAATTTAACCTCGCGGGCGAGAGCAAGGCGGTCGCGGCGGACGCGTTTTTATACGCCCTTGGGCGTCGCGCGAATACGAATGATCTAAATTTAGCCGCTGCGGGAGTGCAGACGGACGTATACGGCAATATCATCACGAATGAGCATCTGCAAAGCTCCGCTGCGAGCATCTACGCGGCAGGCGACGTGCGCGGCGGCGAGATGTTTACCTACACTAGCCTGGATGATTTTAGGATCATTTTTAGCGCGCTTTTCGGAGACGGTGCGCGCACTACGAAAAATCGCACGCCGCATGCAAGCGTGCTGTTTACCCGCACGCCGCTAGCTCGCATCGGCCTTAGCGAGAGGCAGGCAAGAGAGAGTGGGCGCGAGATCAAGGTGCTAAAGCTTTCGATGGCGGCGGTGCCGGGCGCCAAGGTCGTAGCGCACGACGAGGGAATGATGAAAGCAGTCGTGGACGCAGCTAGCGGCGAAATTTTAGGCGCGGCGCTTCACTGCGTAAACGCGCACGAGATCGTTAATGAGTTGGCGATCGCCATGGCGCTGGGCGCGAAGGCGGACTTTTTCAAAAACCAAATTTTTACGCATCCTAGCATTAGCGAGGCGCTAAACGATCTTTTCGGACAGTTTTGAGCTTTTAAACCTTTTTGCGTTTAAAGCTTTGATAGCAAGTGGTGCTCGGGGTTGGCGATGCCCGGGCGCCCTAGCGCAAATCGATCGTGAAATTTAATGCGCCGGAGCGGGTTAAATTTAGACTGGGTTAAATAATGTGAGCCCTTATCGTCCGCTTCTTTCTTGGCTACCAAAAGTTAGCTATAAAAGAAATGATTGAAATAGTTAATTGATAAAATATTCTCGTTTAGGAATAGCAAGATCGCAATCTATTCGGCACTCGGTAAGAGTATGCGGATAAAATTTCTTCTCGCAGTTTATACAGGCGAAAACGATTTCGTCCGTCGCTTCATTCAACATAACTCTATAATCGCTAGGCGACCATTGCGGGCATTCGCACGCCAAGTCCAAATCCACGCTAACTACCAAGCTGTCAAATACAATCGAGTTTAATTCCTCGTAGACTAGTCTTAAGCTCTTTTGATCTTTCAGCGCTCTAATTTTATTTATCAAGCGGTATTTGTCCGATTTGATAATCTTTGCGCCAAAGAGATCCTTCGCTTTTCCGTCGCCGTAAATCGATAGCTCGGTCGGATAATATTTAAAATTTAACTTTAACAGCTCGTCCAAGCCGCAGCCGTCGTATTCTTTCATAAGAAATAAAATTTTATTTTCCATAAACCAAGCCGCTATGCTATAGCATACTTGCTCGGGATTAAAAGGATGTAGATTTAAAATTCTATTTTCTAACGATAAACACAAATTTCTAATTTTGGGCTGCATTATTTCATCCTTTATTTCTACCTATATCGACGATCTCGACAAAATTTTAGCCATCTTTTCTTTATACTTAATTTTATATTTATAATTTCACAAATTTAATACCTTTATTAATCCCCAAAGATTAAATAGGCTAAATTTCTACTCAAATTTCCATACGCAACTATCCAATATTCTCGTATGATGTTTTTTATTTGCAAGTTATCGTCCAGAAAGTCTGCAAATATTTTAACCCTATCTTTGTCTACTGTGCCTAGCTCTTCATCCTCTTTCTCAAACGAAGCGACAATTAAATGCGACAGAGCAATCTTGTCTTGGAAATTTAATGTCTTGTCTTCTAGTAAATTTAGCATTGACGTAATTTTACCGATATCTGCTAATTCTAGCTCCCAATCTTGCTCATTTCCCGTCGAATCTAATCCCAAAAGCTTATTTAATTTTATCGCGCTTTCTTTTCTTACGAAATAATCGGTCATTTTATTATCCTTTATATATGTTTTAACCGCGATACTCAGCCGACCGCGCCATCTAGCAGCTTTTTGGAATTTTGCAAAACCCATACGAAATTTTCGAGCTCTACGCAGTCTTTTAATTCAAATCCAAAATTTAACAAACCTACCGATAGGGCGTCGCCATCTTTTATGACATGCGCTATTAGATTGCCTTTATGTTCTATACTCACTTTATTCTCATATCTTGTAAATTTAAAGATATTTTTCGAGCATCTTCCGTTTCTTTTTGAAAATTTCTCAAACTGCTCCGCAAAATTCGGTCTTTGATTCCCATCTTTTAGCCATAATCCCCCAGCATATAGCGCCCATATAAGCTCGTAAAAATTGATATTATGCCGAGTCTCGGCAGCAGCAACTAAAAGCTTATTTGTTTCATGGTTGATCTGTATTAAAGGCTCTCTGTCCATATGCCAAATCTCGGCTACTACTTTTTCTCTATCCGGCACGGAGGCAATTAAAAATTCAAATTCATTTTCTATCATATCAAAATCCTATTTTTTGTTTTTTACTGCCTAATTTAATTTGAATGCTCTATCGTTCGAGCCTAAATCATATTTACCCCATTCTTTTATGACATCTTGAGCTATACTTTTTACGCGGAATTCCTGCCCTACTAAAATAAGCATCTATTTTCTCCATAATTCTATTAAATCATCATATCTAAATCAAATTTCTATCCATATCAAATATTTTGGGATAGTTTTTATAGTTTATTTCGATATAATCGCCCTTTTTAAATTTTTCAGCTTGCGTCGATAAAACCTCTAAAACTATAAATTCAAATCCAAAAAATAGCTCATCCCACCCCTCTTCTCCTTCTTCAAGATCTGGATCGCAGCATCCTTCAAAATCGTCATAAAATCTGACTTTGTATATTATTTTCATCAAACTCAATGATAAACTCTCTTTTGTTTAGTTCATATATATTTCTCGCCAAATTTTTCATAATATCGCGTTCGTTGTCCGAAAATCTTAACAAAAAATTCTCGTAAATTTCTCTTCCGCTTAGCATTGTGCTCCTTTTTGCAGTTTAGCAAAGATTTGTCCGCTTGAGCCTTTTAATCGGCTTCTTGGCTATTGTATTTCGCACTCTCGATCTTTGCAAGCGTTAATTTCGCTAAAGGATTGATAAACTTAGCGATACAATATTTATTATCGCATGTAATCACGCTTTGGCGCTCATCTACTTTCATTGCGTTGGAGCAATTCGGGCACATTACATAGCCTTCGCCTAAATCAACGCCAATCGGAAAATTTCTTCTGCCTTTTGCCTTATCTCGCCTTCTTTAAAAAATACGTTAGGAGCCTTTTTAAAATCTTCATCAAACTCAGAAAATCTACTCGTCATCATATCCAATTCTTTTAATGCCTGCTCTTCCGCTTTATTGGTTGAGCAATATTGCGATTCCAAATCATACATCTTATAAAATTCATCGCAAAACAGCTCTATATCGCACCAATCGGATAGAAGTCCAGCTATTAAATAATACAACTCTTCATTTTGCTGCATATTTCGCCTCATTTTAAATTTTATCGCCATTTTTATTATTTACGTCTTTTAGAATTGCATGCAATAGCTCGTTTTCGGTTGCATTTTTCTCATCTAATATTGATACGCCCATAGTTGTTGGAGTAATCTTGGATAAAAATAGATTTACAAGCTCTGTTTTTTCATCGATTCCGTATGACAATGTAACGATATCCAATAAATCGTGCCGCTCTATAAAACTATCAAAGATATCTTCTAATCGCGACGCTTTCTCTGCGTAGAAGAATATCCACTTTACGCCTATAAGAAAATCCGTTGTGATATTACTAAAGATATCTATCTTATCCATAAAGTGCGATCCGATAAGCAAATATATATCCGAGCCGTTTTTGGACAAAGAGCCAAGCTCGTAAATAGAACCGATATTTTTGTAATTTATCATTTTATTTCTCGCTCCCTTGTTTTTTATCATCTTTAGCCACTCTTTTTCAAATTTAAAATATCTTTCAAGCTTTTTATTCTTTTCCGCTTGATTCCACTTTTCTATCTCGGCATAATCTTGCAGCTCGCCTCCGAACTTAGGGCAAACACTCCTATCTTTAACGTCCGAGAAATTATAAAATTTAAAACACCCTTTGCAGTGCATAAATTTAGGATAATATTTTATGCTTTTTTCGGAGCGAAATGCGAGATATAAAAAGAAAGCGCACGCCGCAAAGCATAAAATTCCTATGATGATACGCAGATGCACGCTTTCAAATTTTACCGATGCCATAAAATAGGGTTTTATATCAACTCTCCCCAATAGGGCGGCCGCCAGTCCCCATGCGAAAAAAGCAAAAAAGCCGATTAATGCAAAAATTCTATTTAGCATTTTTATATTCCTCTATAACAAATCAAATTTCATCGCTTTTTAAATTTACGCTTTTTGGGCTTTGGGGGTTTAACGCCTTGATGAGGAGCGTTTCTTCGCCAGTAGTCGCCGTCATTATACTCCGTAAGCTTTTTGCCGCAGTCCGGGCAAATTTGATCCGTATCTTTGACGTCCTCGTATCGGTAAAATTTGCCGCAGTCTGCACACCACATATACTCCGGGTATCTTTTTATGCTCTTTTCAGAGCGGAAGGCGAAATAAAAGCCGTAAATACCTATTACTATAAACGCGATTGCGGGCAATATCCATAAACTACCCGCATCATCAAATTTAATATATTTCTCGCCTATTTTTACATGTTTATGTACCGTAAAATAAGAAGCACATTGTGCCTGTCAAAAAAGCGGCAATTCTATCTAGCATTTTGCTGCTCCTTTTCGTTATGATCTGCTTCATTCATAGCGTTTTGTGCCATACCGTCTGATCCTTAAATTTGGGCTTTATGAGATAAATTTTTATTTTTGATAGTTCGAAATTTCTCATATAACAAACCTGCAATATTGTAAAATCAACGTATAATCTTCGCTATAAAATTTTACCCTATTTTTTCTATTGTAGATACTCATGCTTAGCAGATATTTGGCGAAATTTATATAATCCTCCGTATTAGGAAAATAAAATGTAACGCTTTGGTAGAATGTTTTAAAATCCAGCTCAAATTTATACCTGCCCATATCGTCCGCTATGCAGCACTCCGCTTCGTCTATTTTGATAAATTCCTTTATATCTATACATAATTGAGCGCTATTTTTTGCAAATCGCGCTCCTCCCACCCAATATTCATAAGGGAAAAGCTCTAGGTATGAGACCCTTTCATTATACGATGATGTTAAAATGTTTTTTGCGAAATAATACATAGCCAAATTCGTAGTAAAACCTAAGACCACAAGCTTTTTGTCTTCTAGAATTTTAATATCTAATTTATGATACTCATGCCCCATAAGCTCCTCATCGATAGTTAGAGGATCGTCTTTTATATAAATTTTATTCGGTAGCACTGATTTATTCTCCTTTTGCGCACTACGCCGCTATTCATCGAGCGCCATTAAATATGATCCAAATCCCTTTGATTGCGGAGTATAATAACTTCTTCCATCTACATTGAAGCTATTTGTGTTCATATTTTCTCCAATATAAGTTCCGTCGAGCCCTCTTCAAGCGAATTATACTCATCCAGATGTATATGCGAATGTTTCGGCGCGGAATCTTGCGCTAAAGTAAGCAAATGCCTGGCAAGAGATATAAGCCCGCTTTTATTTGCCCTTATAGTAACTTCGTTTCCTAGAGTATTGACGGAGATCGCGAAGTCCTTTTCCCATTGTAGCTGCAGTCCCTTTTCTGCGCAATAGTCTAAGGTTTTTATAACATACTGCCCCATATATCGCCGATACTCCTTTCTAAATTTAATCGGTTGCCGATAGAATTTACCTCATCGATCGGCTAATCGATCTCGTAGTATTTTGGAAAAATTATATCTAAAATAAAAATGAAAGAGGTCGGAATAACTAAATTTAAGATAAGTGTTGTGCGCAAAAATGAAGTGATTGAAACTTAAAAATAGATTAAGTGGTGGTCCCGATTGGACTCGAACCAACGACTTCCACCATGTCAAGGTGACACTCTACCAACTGAGTTACGGGGCCAAAAAGAAACGGCAGTATATCAAAAAAATCTCTCAATAGCAAGCAAATTTTAATTTTTCGTAAAATTCCGCCGAAATTTTATACAAGACTCCGCCGCGACGTAAAACGCCGTCGAATTCTACGCGAAATTTCACGATATTGCCGAAACCCCGCACAAAATTCTATCCCGCAACTAAATTTCGCAATCCCGCATGAAATTTTATCGCGCTTACGCGGTGCTCGCGTGCTTTGCCCCAGCAGCCTATTCTGCCCCGCTTTGTTTTATCTAGTCGTTTTGCTTCACCCCGCCCCGTTTCATCTGCTTGCCTCGCTCCGCCTTGTGCCCGTTAAGACGTCCAAATTTTCTCATTCAGCTTTAGAATTTTTACGATTTGCAGCATCGCGTCTAGATCCGCCTTGATATCCTTTGCGATGCGGGCATTGAGTATCGGCTGATCCAAGCTCGGCTCGAAACTATCGGCGCCGCGAGATATCGCGATATAAATTTTATTTTGCTTAAAGCTCAGCGATATATCCGATTTTACGAGCTGTTTAAGAGATAAAATTTTCTCCATCAGCGCGGGCGTCAGGACATACATAACCGCCACCGTATCGCTTGCGTAAACCGAGAAATTTGCATTGAAATCCGCATTATCTATCGGGATTTTGCGGTCGCTCCATAGCCCGCGTGGCAGCCCCGAAGGCGGCAAATCTATGCCTGCGGGTGCTGCCGCGTCCGAGAAAACAAAAACATCGGAGTGGATTTTTTTATTAAAATTTGCCATGAAAAAGGGTCCTTCGAAAAATGTGGCGTAATTATTTTTAAAAATAAATGAAATTCCCGTACCGATTTCTTTTTCCAGCCTTATATCGCAAAACATAAAATCTACTCCGCCTGCGTTCGCGCAAACCAGATCATCCGCGCGAAATCTATCAAATCCGTCAAATATCTCGCTTTGCCTTACCTCTTTTTCCTGAAAAAGCGCGCCCATTTTATACGAAAAGCCCAGACTCTCGATATAAGGCTTGAGATAAAGCTCTTTGTAGCGCATCAAAAACCGCTCGGTTTTGCGCTCAAAAATCCACTCGTAAAATTCGTCCCTCGTACTGATTATTGCTAAAATAGACATGACCAAAAAAGATAAGCTTTCTATACCAAGATCGAGTTTGGGAAAATCAAGAAAGATGATTATCAATGCGAGCGCAAGCATCGGACCGAAAACCGCAAACGCTACGAGATAACTTAAAATTTTCCAAAGCTTGCGACTTTTCTTGAGCCGTTTGCGCTGCTTTTCTAAATCTATGACGGTTTTAATATCCACGCCCAACCTCTATTTATTAAATTTAATGGCGCGAACTCGCGGCGCAACATAAATTTACGCCAGATACGGCGTAATAGGCGCACGTTGTTTAGAGCCGCTAAATTTTATGGCTACTTGCGCGAGCCGCGCGCAGTGAAATTTGCCGCCAAGCTCAAATTGCAGCATAAATTCCGTGATTAAAAAAACTTATTTCAGCAGTTCGTTTGCATACGCTCGCACGCTCGCATCTACCGCCGCAAGCGCTTCCGCGTCCGTTACGCTAGGCGAGTTAAATTTCTCCGCGCACTTCAGCACGACGCGCGCAATGTCGGTGAAGTGGCAGCGCTGTTGCAAAAACGCATTTACGCCCGCTTCGTTCGCGGCGTTGATGACGACGCCTAGATCGGGGTTTGCTAACAGCGCGTCTTTGAGAGTAAAAATTTGAAATTTCATCTCGTCGATCGGCTTAAATTCTATCGGTCGCAGCGCGCACAGATCCACAGGTGCGGTGATCTGCTCCCGTACATCGCCGCCAAACATCGCGTGCGCGATAGCTAGGCGCATATCGGCCCTGCTAATGTGCGCCGTCGTGGAGCCGTCTACAAATTCGACCAGCGCGTGGATCTGCGAGGTGCGCTCGATGAGCGCATCGATCTCGCGCGTGCCGTAGAGCCAAAACGCCTCGATCACCTCAAAGAGTTTATTCGCCATCGTGGCGCTGTCGATCGTGATCTTTGCGCCCATCTTCCAGTTGGGGTGCTTTAGGGCGTTTTGCGGCGTGAGCGAGCCCAGCTGCGTTAGCGGAACGTCGTAAAATGCGCCGCCGCTAGCCGTGATGATTAGGCGCGAAACAGGGATTTTGGCATTGCTAAGTAAAAATTTCAGTCCGAAATGCTCGCTGTCGATCGGGTAAATTTTATCCGTTTGCAGAAATTTCCCGCCGACGACGAGGCTTTCTTTGTTAGCTAGACAGAGCCTTTTTCCGAGCTCTTGGGTTTTTAGGCTAGGCATCATGCCCGCAAAGCCTACGAGAGCGTTTACCACGGTCGTGCTTTTGCACTCTGCAAGCATCTGTAAAATTCCATCTGCGCCGCAAAATACGCGCTCGTGATCTACCTCGCTTTTCTGCTCCGCATCCGCGATGCAGACGAGACGAGGATGAAATTTTGCGATCTGTTCGTTTAAAAGCTTGATATTGCGCCCGCAGCTAAGCGCTTCGATCATACTGCCGCTGCGCGCGGCTACGTCTAGGGTGTTTGTGCCGATAGAGCCAGTGGAGCCTAAAACTACCATGAATAGACTATCGCCATCGCGATTGCGCCGAACATATAGCCGTCGATGCGGTCTAAGATCCCGCCGTGTCCGGGAAAGAGCGCGCCGCTATCTTTAAGACCCGCCGCGCGTTTTAGGTAGCTTTCAAACAGATCGCCGAATACGCCAAAAATTGCTATGATGATGGTTTTGCCTAAAATTTCAAGCGGCGGCATATTGGTAAAGATGCGCGCATAAATGAGGCTAACGATAAGCGCGAGCGCAAGACCACCTAGTACGCCCTCTACGGTTTTATTCGGCGAGCTAGCGCTTAGCGGGGTTTTGCCAAAGGCTCTTCCGATAAAATATGCGCCGCTATCGCTAGCTACGATAATAAAGATCAGCCAAACGAAGTGAAAAATTTCCCCGAAATCATCGTAAGCCGCCCACATAAAAAATATCGGCGCAACGGGATAGATGAAAGGAAGCGTGATCTTTAGGCTGGGGCCCTTGGTAAAGGCCACGACAGAGGCGACGCATAGGATCATTAGGATGCTAACTTTTAGCGCTGAGACGAAAGGCTCGTCGGTCTGCGTAAATGGTAGCAGCGCAAAAAACGCGATCGCCAGCGCGAGCCACTTTTTGCTAGTTTCCTCCAGACCCCATAACTTGAGGCTTTCAAAAAACGCCAGCACGAGTATCAGCGCAAATACGGCGAAATTTAACCACCTGGCGTTTATGAGAATTAGAGCCAAAAATACGGCGAGTAAAATGCTTGCCGTGATTATTCTTTGCTTCATAGAATTTCCTTGGAATTTATTTTGAGCAATTATATCGCAAGCTCGCTTATTACGGCTTTAAAACGCTGATTGTTTTAAAATTTACGTAGTTTACGAAAGCACCTTCGTTGATTTTGACATTTTGGCGTTTGGTGTAATCGACGAGATATTTTCCGCTGCCATTTGCACTGAAGCTCACACAAATTTTAGCGGCGAATTCGATCACCTCTTCGCTTAGACTTTGTTTATTTGTCTTTACGATGACGTGTGCGCTTGGAATATCCTTAAGATGAAACCAATAGTCGGATTTGGAGCTATTTTTTAGTAAGAACTCATTGCCTTTTTCGTTTTTCCCGACGCTGATTTTAAAATCCCCGAGATAAAAGCTCGCTACATATTCGCTATTTTTTTCCTTGCTTTTTTGCTTAATTTGCGTGCGCTTAGGCATTAGAATTTCGATCTCGTGTGCATCCTGTGCGGCGAGAATGAGCGATTTTAAATTCTCATAAAACGCGAGTTTCTCCTTTAAATTTTGCTCTTCGATATGGATATTAGCAGCCTTTTGGCGCATACGCTTTGCCTCGGAGTAAAGCTCGCCCAAAGCGGCGCTTGCAGGCTTTTGCAGCTTAAATTCTACCGCTTCGGCGTCTCCTTTTTGCAGCGTAAATTCTCGCGCGCTAGTTGGAATTTTATAGATATTTTCTTTTAGCAAGGCGGCTTTCGCACCTAAAAGCTCGGCGCTTCGCAGTAGTTCGGCGCTGCTTTGCAAAGAGCCTAAAGCCTCACGCACCGAGTCTAGCTTTTTATTTAGCGCCGTGATTTTTGCGGATTTGAGCGAGTTTAAGCGATCCGCATTTAGCGCGTTAAATTCCGCGCGAAAAAATGCTTTAAAATCCGAAATTTTTGGCACAGGGGCTTCTTTAATATTTGCAGGCGGTAGGTGGCGGAGTTTTCTTCCTACCTTAATCTGTCTAAATTCCGTTTCGAAGTGCCGCAGTGCCTCTAAAATCACATCGTTTTCATCAGTGATTATTACGTTTGTAAAGCGCCCGGTAAATTCGAAGTAGATATTTGAGCTTTGGGTTTTGTAGCTTGCGTTTTGGCTCACGCCAAGGCATAGAATTCTATTATTTTCTGGCACGCTAACGGAGGTGATGCGCGATTTTACGAAGCGCTTGGCAAGTAGCACGTCAAAGGGCGCCGCGTAAACCTTACCTTCGGTAAAAGCGTCATTTTCGTGGATATTGCAGCCTGATTTATTCATATCGAAAAACAGCGTCTCGTTGCCGTCAAAGCAGACTTTAAAAAGGTTATCTCCTACGCGCTTAATGTGTGAAAGGAAGCGTTTGGCGCGTAGATACTCGCAAATCTGAATTAAGTTTTGATACTTCATACGCGTTAAAATTTCTCTTTGTGGATTTTGCTTAAATTTAGCTTCTGCAGATCGTGCGGGCTCGGGCGCTGCTGCGGTACGCCGAGGGCCAGTATCGCTTCTGCTTTGAAATTTGGCGGAAAGTCCAGCGCCTCGCGCAAAAACTCCTCGCAGCTGCGTCCGTCCGCGGCGGCGCGCAGCCTTATCTGCACCCAGCAGCTGCCGAGATTTAGCGCGCTTGCAGCAAGGTGCATGTAGCCTAGCGCTACCGAGCAGTCCTCGATCCAGACGTCCTGTTTCTGTTCATCTGCGATCACGACGATCGCGGCCGCGGCCTGTTTTAGCATATTTGCACCGCTGCTGCGGCACGCGCTTAGCCGCTCAAGCATCTGTTTGTCGCGCACGAGGATGAACTCCCACGGGCGGCGTGCATGCCCCGACGGCGCAAGCAGGCCCGCTTTTAAAATTTTATCCAGCGCCTCGTCCTCAAGCGGTCCCTGCGCGTATTTTCTTACGCTTCTGCGGTTTGCAAAAATATCTAAAATTTCCATCGTCTCGCTCCTTGCGGCTCAATTATACATAAAATTGCAAAAATTTATGATTTTTTAGCTAAAATCGCGCAAATTTAACCGATACGAAGGAGATTTTATGAAGCAGACGATCACGGAGAAAATTTTTAGCGAGCACGTGGGCGAGGCGGTTTTTGCGGGACAGATCATCGAAAGCGCCATAGATATGGTCATAGGCAACGACATCACGACGCCGATTTCGATCAAACAGTTTGAGCTTAGCGGCGCAAAAAAGCTCGCTAACCCGGACGGCTTTGCGATCGTGATGGATCACTACATCCCTACGAAAGACATTTTAAGCGCAAACCAAGCTAAAATTTCACGCGAGTTTGCTTACAAACACGATTTGAAAAATTATTTCGACGAAAAAGATATGGGTATTGAGCATGCGCTGATGCCTGAAAAGGGGCTCGTAGTGCCCGGCGACGTCATCATCGGCGCGGACAGCCACACCTGTACTCACGGCGCACTTGGGGCATTTGCGACCGGTATGGGCAGCACGGATCTTGCTTTTGCGATGATAACGGGCAAGAATTGGTTTAAAGTGCCACCTACGATCAAAGTGGTCTTTCACGGCAAGCCTGCACCGCACATCTACGGCAAGGATCTGATCCTAGAAGTGATCCGCCTCATCGGCGTGGATGGCGCGCGCTATAAGGCTTTGGAGTTCTGCGGCGACGCGCTGGAGCATCTGGATATGGATAGTAGATTTTCGCTTTGCAATATGGCGATCGAAGCGGGCGGCAAGAGCGGTATCGTCGCGGTCGATGAGATCACGAAGGAATTTTTGGCGGATAAAAATTTGCGCGCCGAGCCGAAATTTCACTACTCCGACGAGGGCGCGAACTATGAGCAAATTTTGCAGATCGACGTGAGCAAGCTTGATCCGGTGATCGCCTATCCGTTCCTGCCTAGCAACGGCAAGAGCGTGCGCGAGGCGGTGCGCGATGACATCGCCGTCGATCAGGTCTTTATCGGCAGCTGTACCAACGGCAGGCTCTCCGATCTGCGGATCGCGGCGCAAATTTTAAAAGGTCGCAAGGTCGCGCGCAAAACCCGCCTCATCATCACGCCCGCGACGCAGAAGATCGCTCTGGCCGCGCAAAAAGAGGGGCTGTGGGATATTTTCGTGGAAGCGGGCGCGGTCGTGAGCAACCCGACCTGCGGCGCGTGCCTGGGCGGATATATGGGGATTTTGGGCGTGGGCGAGCGCTGCGTAAGCACGACTAATCGAAATTTCGTCGGCCGCATGGGCGATCGCAGCAGCGAAGTATATCTGGCAAACTCCGCCGTCGCCGCAGCTAGCGCCGTCGCAGGAAAGATCGCCGATCCGAGGGATTTGTGAATTTTATATGATGAATACCTTTATGAGAAAGCTTTGTTGTGGATATTTTTAAAATTGTTCTTGGCGCTTCGTTGTCTATTATAACTCAAGTTGTATATAGCTGGATTATTAATAAACGGGAAGATAAAAAAATAAGGCTGCAAAAATTAGAAGAGACTTTTTTGATAGTTAGTGAAATAATAGGTCAAACATTAGATAGGGCAATAGGCGAGGTAGCTCCAAATTCAGAAAACAAAAAGATGGAAATTAGTAGATTGCACCTCTTAATAAGTATATATGTTCCTGAACTAGAAAAAGATTATAAAGAATTTATGAAACTATCTCAAAAGCTAGTCAGTCGCGACTTTGATAGGGAAGAATTTGTAGAAATTCAAAATACCTTCCTTGAAAAAGGAAACGGGATAAAAGAAAAAATTGCAAATATGGCGAGAAAAAGTTTAAATTCATGCAAAATTTTTAAAATTTGGTCACTAATAACAGCTAAATTTATTAAAATTTGAACTATAAATAATTTATCTGTTAAAGCAGAGGCGTAAATTTACGCCTCCAAAATCGCTCCGTTGCTAGCGTTCGTTACCAGTTTGCGATACATTCGCAACCAGCGATACGGCAGCGGTTTTTCAATCGGCTTAAATTTAGCCCTTCGCTCGGCGATTTCGGCTTCGCTTAGGCGCACGTTGATCGCGTAAGTATCCACGTCGATGTCGATGATATCGCCGTCCTCTAGCAGTCCGATCATGCCGCCCTCGGCAGCTTCGGGGCTTATGTGCCCGACGCTTAGCCCCCTCGTCGCTCCGCTAAATCTGCCGTCCGTGATGAGAGCCACGTCCGCACCGAGACCTCGCCCCATGATGAGCGAAGTCGGGCTTAGCATCTCCTGCATGCCCGGGCCTCCGCGCGGCCCTTCGTAGCGGATGACGACCACGTCGCCTTTGTTTACCTTGCCGCTTGAGATCCCCTCTATCGCCTCGTCTTGGCTGTTAAAGCACACGGCCTTGCCGCTAAATTTGCGCTCGCCGATAATGCCCGCGGTCTTGATGACGCAGCCCTGTTCGGCTAAATTTCCAAACAAAACCGCCAGCCCGCCGACCTGCGAGTAGGCGTTTTCGACCTTGCGGATGACCGATTCGTCTTTTATGGCGCTAGCTCCGACACGCTCGCCTAGGCTTTCGCCGCTTACTGTTAGCGCGTCTAGCCCCAGTAGCCCGTTATCGCGGCGTGAAATTTCATTTATCACGGCGCTTAGACCGCCCGCGCGGTCGATGTCCTCCATATGCACGTTTGGCAGGCTCGGGCTGATTTTGGCGATGTGAGCGATCTTGCGGCTGATCTCGTTGAGTCCAGCGATCTGTAAATTTACCCCCGCTTCGCGCGCGATAGCCAGGATGTGCAGCACGGTGTTGCTGCTGCCGCCCATCGCCATATCGACGACTAGGGCGTTTTGGATCGATTTTTCGTTCACGATATTTCGGATTTTGTATTTTTCATCGAGCGCTATCTCGCAAATTCGGCGTCCCGCCTCGCGGATAAGCTCCTCACGCTCAGGCGTTAGCGCAGGCACCGTGCCGTTGCCCTTTAGCGCGATACCCATCGCTTCGCACAGCGTATTCATCGAGTTTGCCGTAAACATCCCCGAGCAGCTGCCTCCGCTCGGACAGGCGGCGCACTCGATCTCTTTTAGCTCCTCGGCGCTGATCTCTTTGGTTTCAAATTTACCCACCGCCTCAAACGCAGTCGCAAGATCGATCGGCTCGCCTTTTTTGGTGTAGCCCTTTTTCATCGGGCCGCCGCTAACGAAAACCGTCGGCACGTTCACGCGAAGCGCGCCCATTACCATGCCGGGCACGATTTTATCGCAGTTTGGCATACACACGAGAGCGTCTAGGGCGTGCGCGTTCATCACCGTTTCTATGGAGTTTGCGATCAGCTCGCGGCTAGGCAGGCTATAAAGCATCCCAGCGTGCCCCATCGCGATGCCGTCGTCCACGCCGATGCAGTTAAACTCAAACGGCACGCAGCCGTTTTTGCGGATCTCGTCTTTTAAAATTTCGGAGTATTTGTTGAGGAAAAAGTGCCCCGGGATGATCTCGATAAAGCTGTTTGCTACGCCGATGAAGGGCTTTTCAAAGTCTTCGTCCTTTAACCCGGTCGCTCTTAGCAAGCTTCTGTGCGGCGCGCGCGTATAGCCTTTTTTGATGATGTCGCTTCTCATTTTATGTCCTTGGATTGAAATTTTCTCCATTTTAGCATAAAATTTTACCGCTGCGGACGTTTAAAATTCTAGCGCATTAAAATTTTAAACGGGACCATTGAGCTTAATCAAATCGAATAACTCCTATTTTTGATATAATTGCACATCGATTATCAAAATCTTGCCGTTTGGCAGGAATGAAAAGAGGAAAAGATGCAAAGAAGAAATTTCTTAAAACTAACGTCTGCGTTGGCGGCTAGCGGGCTTGTTAGCCCTCTTTTTGCGAAGGAAGCCTTCACTATCTACGGCGCGCCTGCGATGCCTAGCCTCATCATCGGCGTTGCGTGCATGCAGGGGCAGATCGGCAAAAAATACGACGCGAAGCTTGAGCTTTGGCGCGATCCCGATCAGCTGCGCGCGGGCGTGGCAAACGGCGAGTACAAGGTCATGATGAGCCCGAGCAACGTGGGGGTGAACCTCGCAAATCAAGGGCGCAAGATCGGTATGGTAAATATCCTCACCGAAGGGCTAAATTTCGTGATGAGCAAAGGCGAGAAGATAACGGAATTTGCGCAGCTGAAGGGCAAAAAGATCGTAATGCCTTTTAAAAACGATATGCTAGACATCATCGTGCGAGCCATAGCGAAAAAGCAGGGCATTAGCGGGCTAAATATCGACTACACCGCCAGTCCCGCAGAGAGCGCGCAGCTGTTTTTGGCTAAGGACTACGACATCGCGATCACGGTGGAGCCGCTAGCAAGCGCCATGATCTTAAAGGGCAAAGTATCGGGTATCGCCGTGCAACGAGGGGCAAATTTAAGCGATATGTGGGCGCAGGCGTTTTCGGTAAAGCCTATAATCCCGCAAGCGGGTATCATCGCTGATACCGATTTTTACGCCGCGAAAAAGGCGGATTTTGAAATTTTAAACGCCGATCTGGCAGACGCGCTTGCGTGGATAAAGGCAAACAAACAAAGCGCCGCGGCGATCGGGACAAATTTCTTTCCCGCGCCGCCGCCTGCGATATTTATGAGCATCGATACGTCGAATTTATGCGTCAAAAAGCCTAGCGAGATCAAGGACGAGCTTTTGAAATTTTATGAAATTTTGATGGAATTTAACCCCAAGCTCATTGGCGGCGCGATGCCTAAGGACGAGTTTTTTCTATGCTAAAAATCGATAAAATTCGCAAAGCTCAAAACCCCGTATTTTACGTCATAGACTATCTATGGGGCGGCTTTGCGAGCCTAGGGGCGGTGTGCTTTTTTATAGCCGTTTGGCAGGTGGCGAGCGAGGCTTACGGGCCGCTCATTCTGCCAGAACCCGCGGCTGTTTTTTTTAAGGCGTGTGAAATTTTAAAAAATTTCGCCGCAAACGATCTAGCCTTATCGCTTAAACGTGCGCTTGCAGGCACCTTTCTCGCGCTTTTTGCGGGGATTTGCAGCGGACTTGCGGCGGGGTATTTCAAAAGCCTGCGAACCTTTTTAAACCCGCTAATCACCGTGCTTCTTTCGACGCCGCCCATCGTCTGGATCGTGCTTGCGATATTTTGGTTTCATTTCGGCGATACGAGCGTGCTTTTTACCGTCGTTATCGTCGTCGCGCCGATGACTTTTGCGTCCGCGGCGCAGGCGATGGCTAGCGTGAGCACCGAATACACCGAGCTTTTCGACAGCTACAAAAGCTCAATTTTAAAAAAACTGCGCTACCTCTACGCGCCGCACCTAATCGAGCGGCTGCTCCCTGCGATCTACGTTGCGGTCAGCAACGGCGCGAAGGTGCTTGTGATGGCGGAGCTTTTAGGCGCGAACGACGGCATCGGCGCAAAGATAGCCGAAGCGCGCGTCAATATCGATACGGTCGAGGTCATGGCGTATGTGTGCCTAGTCATAGCCTTTACGGCGCTTTTCGATTATCTCGTGACCAAGCCGCTTGAAATTTTACTGATGCCGTGGAGCAGATGATGCTAAAAATTTCAAATTTGCGCTACGAAATTCTGCGCGACGTTATAATTTCCGATTTTTCGCTGCGGCTGCGCGCGGGCGAAGTAAAGACGCTTTTTGGCCCCAGCGGCTGCGGCAAGACCTCGCTTTTGCGGCTGGTCTGCGGGCTGGAGGATAAAAAAAGCGGGCAGATCGAAAACGGCTTTAAGAAAATCAGCTTTTTGTTTCAAGAAAACCGCCTGCTGCCGAACCTCACGGCACTTAAAAATATCGAAATTTTTAGCCCTGCGGGCGTGAGTGAAATTTACGCCCTTGCCGCGAAGATCGGGCTAAGCCCGAGCGATCTGAATAAATTCCCGCGCGAGCTAAGCGGCGGCATGCAAAAGCGCACGGCGTTTTTGCGCACGATCCTTAGCGGCTGCGATCTGGCGCTGCTTGATGAGCCATTTGTAGGTCTGGATCGCGATCTGCGCGGCGCGCTGATCGAAATTTTAGTCTCAAAGATCGAGCGCGAGGGGCTTGCCTGCCTTTTGGTGACCCACGACCGCTTCGAAGCCGCACGCCTAAGCCACGAGATCATCGAGCTTGAGCCCAAAGGGATGGGGCTTAGACGCGTCGTGAGGCTGGATGAGCCGCTAAGCGCGCGCGACGAGCGGTACGAAGAGCGCGTGGTAAGCGAGCAGTTTGGGGGAGTAAGCTATTATGAATAGAAATTTTATCTTTAATGCGCGCAAACAGGGAGGTTCCGCACGAAATTTGAACTTACGTTGCGGCTCAGACGCGAGCAAGCGGGACTTTGGCGCACAGCGTGTTCTGGGCGCGTACGGATGCGGGTATTTGTCGGGCGCTAGATGCGACGATCTGGGCATACGCAGACACGGGCTCTTACGAAGTACTAGATGCCGCGATTTCGGCGCGGGCAGACACAGGCTCTTGCAGGACACCGGGCGCCGTGGTTTTGCCGTACCGAAATACGAACTGCGCAGCCATGCGAACTGCGATTATAGTGCGAGCGTGCTCTTGAATGGCGCAGTGTGCTGCGGTTTTGTAGCACAAAATTCGACGAAATTTAGCAGCGATACATACTGCGGCTCTAGCGCGGGCGCTTGTTTACAGCGCGTATCCGATCGCCCTGCTCGTGCCGCCTGCCCGCATTGCAGATTTGGTACGAACCCAGACGCCCGTCTGCGTTGTGGATTTGGCGCAGATTATTTTAAAAATTCAGGCGGAATTCCTACGCGAAATTTTAAAATTTACGCTCTCGATTTCGCACGGAATTTTAAAGATTTTACACGGAGCTTGGAAGCCGCACCCGCGCAAAATTTCAAAATTTCCGATCTAAATTTTACGCGAAATTTTAAAAATTCAGCTCGCAATTCGGACGCCGAGCCAGTGCAAAGCTTTAAAAATCCAAATTTCGCACATGATTTCTTGCAAAGCGCTAAAAGCTACGATCAAAATTCCACTCATGGCTTCTCACAAAGCGGCAGAAGCGCCGAGCCAAATTCCGAGGCGAGTTTTTCGCAGAGCATTAAAAATTCCGAACGGAATTTCTCGTTAAGCTTCTTACAAAGCGCCAAGAATTCCGATCAAAGTCAAAATTTCAAATCCAGTTTCGCGCAAAGCTTTAAAAATCAAAATTTCGCGTGGGATTTCTCACAAAACGGCAGAAGCGCCGAGCCAAATTCTGTTCAAAACTTCTCGCAAAGCACTAAAAATTCCGATCGGAATTTTAAGGCTAATTCCATGCAAAATCAAGTAGAGCCCGTTTCGTTGCAGGAGTTCAAAAATCCGAAGCCGTGCCCGGCGCAGAAGCAAGGGCTGGGCTTTTACGCGCCTAAATTTAAAGATGAGCGCGCTAGGAATTTTTTCTCCCATCCGATGCGCGCTTTCGTTCTTTGCGCCTGCTTTTTTGCGGCGCTGGGCGCGCTTAGTTTTTTAGCGCCCGATGCGCTGGCGATCGATTATGTCGCCGCTCATAAGTTTTACTTTCTGTTTTTGGCGCCTTCGTGCATCTACGCGGCGTTTTTGCTTACCGCGCTGCCCGATTGGACGAACTTCGAGGGCTCGCTAAAGCCCGTCTCGCTCGCCTTTGCCGCCTGCCTGATCGCAGCTTTTATCGCGAGCTTTTTAAATTTACGGCTTGCGGCTGCGATCACGGCGCTGTTTTGGGCGGTATTTTTCATCTTTGCGGCGCGGCTTTTGTGGCTGGATAAAAACTCGAATAATTTTAGCATCCTGGCAGTCCTTGCGGCGTTTTGCGCCTGCTCTGCGGCCTATGGCGCGAGCGGGGATGAGAAGTTTTTGCTTAGCTTCGTGCATATCAACGTCGCGGCAATCGCCGTCGTAAGCTACCGCATAAGCGTCGTCATCGGCAACGAAGCGCTAAGAGAGGCGGGGCTGAAGGACGCCGTTTTTATTCCAAATTTTATCTACAAAAATTTAGCCGCTTTCCTCGCCTTCGCTTTGGCGCTCGCGACGCCATTTTTAAGCGAGGCGACGTGCGGATTTATCGCGCTTGGCATCGGGTTTTTGTTTTTGGCAAAACTTCGCGAGCTACACTACGTCGAAATTCTAAGCCGTCACTATATGGCGTTTTACTACGCGTTGCAGGCTGCGTGCGCGGCGGGCTATGCGTGGCTGGGTTGGGAGCTGATCCGCGGGGGATACGCTGCTGCACCGCTGCACGTCATCGCGATCTGCTATATGTATGGAGCGATACTTTTCGTAGGAATGATCGCCGGACAGCGCCACAGCGGAATTTCGCCGCTAAACTTCCCGCGCCTAAGCCGCGCGGCGCTCGTTTTGGCTCTGCTCGCGGGAGGTTTAAGAGCCGTTTTTGCGGGCGAGAGCTTTGTTTTATACGTGATGATCCCCTCGGCGCTTTTCATCGCCGCGGTCGCGCTATATCTGATAAATTTCATCCCGATCTTTCTGAAAAATCCTTTCAGCGCGGATCCGGATTGATGCTCATCAAAGCGGGCTTGCTAAATTTTAGCTACAATCGATCAAATTTCATTTCAAGGAGAACTTATGCAACACATCAAAAATATCGACGCCGCTAAGGCCGTAGAGCTTGCTTCGCTAGTCGAAGTGGCCCCTCATAAGGTGATTTCGCGCACCCTCGCGCAAAATCCTGCGCTAAATATGACGCTTTTCGCCTTCGACGACGGCGAGGAGATCAGCTCGCACAAATCTGACGGCGACGCATTCGTTTACGTGCTTGAGGGCGAGGGCGATTTCACGATCGACGGGCAGAAGCACCGCGTAAAAGCGGGGCAAAGCATCGTCATGCCTGCGGGCTTGCCGCACGCGATCTTCGCGCCGGTACCGTTTAAGTGGTTTTTAGTGGTGGTTTTTTAGCCTCTAAGCTTAAGGGCGGGTCAAATTTTAAAATTTAGCCCGCCCGCCGCTTCATAAAATTTTATCCGAAATTCCATTCGCAGGGTCGCTCTGTTTGTTTCCGCCTGCTCCCGTTCGCTCTCACAAAATTTTAAAATTTAGAAACGTTTAAATTTTATTTTCACCGCGCCAAAAAATTTCGTCTGTTTTGCAAACCGTGCGGGAGCTAAAAATAACACATCGCGTTTACGCGCTGTGTCTGGCCCCGAAATCGCACGCTTGAGCTCGCATCGCAAGTCAAATCCATAGCTCGCGCGTTAAATTTCAAAGCCGCATCGAGCATGCAAATGCGCGCCAAGCTAGTCGAGCAGATAGGCGCTGTAATAGGGCAATGCGCCGAGCGTGCAATACATATCGGGAGAATAGAGCAGACGGGCGCCGTAGTAGGGCGAACCCGCCCAGTGCGCAATGCGCGCCTAGCTCATAGATTAAGCGTAAATTTAAAGGCCGTGTCCTGCGCGAAATGCACGCCAAGCCGGCCTAAATTTTAAAATTTAGCTCTCGCTAGGGGTCAGCTCCTTGATGATGAGCTCGGGCGTGATCGTGCCGCGGAAGTTGTTTTTGCTAATCGTAAAGATCGCGTCCACTCGCTCGCCGGCGCGCGGCAAAAAGTCGTAGTTGAAAAACAGCGCCTCGACGCTGCCGCCGTTTTTGTCAAGCGCCATTTTGATATGTTTGCCCTCCTTGCCGATCTCTCTGATGTTGCGGGCGCGGGCGCCTTTGATGCAAAAGAGCGGGCGCGGATTTTTCTGCCCGTAGGGCTCGTAAAATTCTAAAATTTCAAGCAGTTCGAAGTCTATCTGCGACGCATCCAGCTCGCCCAACAGATCGTCTTGCGCGCTAAAATCGCTCAGATCCTTAGGCGTAATGCGCTCATTTACGCGCCGCTTAAACTCCTGCAGCAGCGCAGGATCGATCCCCACGCCCGCAGCGCCCTTGTGCCCGCCGAAGGTCGTTAAAATTTCGCTTTGCGAGGAGATCAGCTCTAAAATGTCAAATTTACCGATGCTGCGCGCACTTCCTTTGGCGCGCGAGTCGCTCACGCTAAAGACGATCGCGGGCTTTTTGTAGGTCTTGCTTAGTCGGCTTGCGACGATCCCGATGATCCCTTCGTGCCACTGCGGACCCCACACGACGATGACGTTGTCGCTCGGATCGACGCTTTTTACGATCTCGTCGTAGAGGTTTTTCTCCTCCTCTTTGCGCGAGTTGTTGATTGAATTTATCGTCTCTAGGTAGTGGTTTGCCTCTCTGATATTTTTGGCGCATAGAAATTTATACGACATCGTCGCATCGTCCATCCGCCCCGTGCAGTTGATTAGCGGCGCGATCGTGTAGCTGATATCGTCGAATTCGAAATGTTTTTTGAAATAATGCTCTTTAATCGCCTTGAAGCAGGCGCGGTTCGAGCTATTTAGCCGCTTGATGCCGAAGCGCAAAAGCGCGCGGTTCATATCGCGCAGCTCCATCATATCGGCGATTATGGCGATGATGAGAATATCCATCGAGCTTGCCATATCGTAGTTAACGCCGAGGGTTTCTTTTAGCGCGCCCACGAGATACCACGCTACCTGCGCGCCACAAATTTCGATATTCGGGAAGGTGCAGTCAGGCTGCTTCGGATTGATTATCGCATAAGCTCTAGGCAGCACGGGCGGGGGCATGTGATGATCGGTGATGATGAGATCGATCCCCTTTTGGGCGCAAATTTCGGCAGCTTCCGTCGCGGAGGTGCCGTTATCTACGGTGATGATGAGATCTACATCCTCAAGCTCGCCTATAATCTCGCTGTTTAGCCCGTATCCGTCGGTGAAGCGGTTCGGGATCTTAATGACGTACTCCGCGCCTATTTGATTGAAAAAATCGCTCATTATGACGGTGCTTACGATACCGTCGACGTCGTAATCGCCGACTACGGCTATGCGCTGATTTTCTTCGATGGCAGTTTTTATGCGCAAAGCCGCCTTATAGGTATCTTTCAGATCGCAGGGTAAGGGAATTTCAGAAATTTTAGTATGCCGATCGTTTGCAAATCTCGATTTTAGAATTTCCCTTATCTCATTTTTACCTAGCATTTTTTATAGATGCTTCGATAAAGCCCAAAATAGCGGGATTTGGGCGCACTAGACGGCTGGTAAATTCCGGGTGAAACTGCACGCCCAGAAAAAACGGATGATTTTTTAGCTCGACCGCTTCGATAAGCCCATCACTCTCGCCGCAGACGATAAGCCCGTGCTTTTCAAACTCGGCGCGGTACTTTGGATTGGCTTCGTAGCGGTGGCGGTGGCGCTCGCGGATGGTTTTTTGCTCGCCGTAAATTTTACTCAAAAGCGAGCCTTTTTTGACGTCGCAGTCATAGCCGCCCAGCCGCATAGTGCCGCCCATAGGGGATTTGTGCGTGCGGATCTGCTTTTTGCCGCTTGCGTCGATGAAGCTATCGATCAGATAGATCACCGGATCTTCGGTCTGATGGTCAAATTCTGAGGAGTTAGCGTTTTTCAGTTTTAAGACATTGCGCGCAAACTCCACCATTGCAAGCTGCATCCCCAGGCAAATGCCCAAAAACGGCACCTTATGCACCCGCGCGTAGTTTATGGCTAAAATTTTACCCTCCACCCCGCGCGAGCCGAAGCCGCCTGCGACTAAAATTCCGTTTACGTCGCGGAAAATTTCATCCACATTGCTCGCTTCAATTTTTTCACTATCTACCCACTTTAAGCTTATCCGCGTATCAAGCGTAGCGCCCGCGTGGATGATTCCCTCGGTGAGGGATTTGTAGCTTTCTTTCAGATCGATATATTTGCCGACGAAGGCGATCGTGGTTTCATTCGTAGGCACAATGACGCGCTTAACAAGGCTATCCCAGTTGCTCATATCGACTTCGAGCTTGTTTAAGCTTAAAGTCTCCGCGATCGGCGTTAAAATATCCTGCTTCAAAAACGCAAGCGGGATCTGATAGATGCTCGCGCTATCGGGGCTTTCGATGACGCAGTTTTTATCCACGCCGCAGCTTAGCGCGATCTTATCTTTAAGCGCGCGATTTAGCGGCATTTCGGAGCGACAGATTATCATATCGGGGCTGATACCGATGCGGCGCAGCTCGCCTACGCTGTGCTGCGTGGGCTTGGTTTTGAGCTCGCCAGCTACCTTGATGAAAGGCACGAGCGTGAGGTGGATATTCATCGTATTTACCCTACCAAGCTCCACTCTCATCGCGCGAATCGCCTCTAAAAACGGTAACCCCTCGATGTCGCCTACGGTGCCGCCGATCTCGACGATCAGCACGTCGTTGCCCTCGCCCGCCTTTTTTATGCGGCGCACGATCTCGCCTACGATGTGAGGGATAACCTGGATCGTCTTGCCCAGATAATCGCCCCTGCGCTCCTTTTCGATGACGAAGCTATAAACTTTGCCCGTGGTGAAGTTGTTGTCTTGGCTTAAATTTTCATCCAAGAACCGCTCATAATGCCCAAGATCCAGGTCAGTCTCCGCGCCGTCGTCAGTGACGAAAACCTCTCCGTGCTCCAGCGGGCTCATGGTGCCGGGATCGACGTTGATATAAGGATCCGCCTTTAATATGCGCACTTTAAGCCCCGCATGCTTTAAAAGCGTCGCGATCGACGCCGCCGCAATGCCCTTACCCAGCGAGCTCAGCACCCCGCCGGTGACGAAAATATATTTCGTTTGTTTTGCCATAAGTTTTCCTAAATTTTGATATTAATGCCGCGATTATAACTTCTTTTAGGTTAAAGCACACTAAGCTAGAATTTGAAAATTTTAGAAATTTACGGCAAAATACGCACCCAAATAAATTTTAAATTTAAAGGAGAGATGATGAAAAAGATCATCGCGGCTTTAGTTCTCATCGTAGCGCTTATAGTGGGCGTTTTTGTAGCGACAAAGGACGCTAAAACAGGCGTAGCTAAAAGTGTAAACGATAGCATAACCAAAACGGTGGACGGTGCGGTCGGCAAGAGTGCCAGCGCGGCGATTGAGCAGCAGATTGCGGAATTTATCGCTAGAAACGAAATTTTCGAGACTAAAAGCGCTAAATTTTATCCTGGAGATAGCAACTCAAGCGGCTTTATCGAAGGCGTAGTAAAAAAAGAGAAACTACAAAAAAGCCTTGCTGAAGGCTTTAGCAAGCTAAAGGAAAAAGCAGGCGCGCAAGATAGCAACGATACGGATGAGCCGGATCCTGCTAAAATTTTCCCGGAAGATTTTGCTTTTCGCTATGACTACACTATTAAGCATAGCGTAAAAAACGCTGCGGATGGATTTGAGAGCGACGGAATTTTAACGATTAAGACGCCATATTACGCGGAGCCTTGCAAGAAGCTGTTTAAGACTGACGCGCCGCTTAGCACGCATCTAAACTACGGACCTACAGAGGTTAAATTTAGCGCAAAGCTAGCCGATATAAATGTGCTCGAAGATGGCGGAATAGGACGTCTTGCAGGCCTTAGCCTAAACGGCACGAGCGATATGAGCGGTAAAACGATAAAAGCCTTGGGCTTTAAAATCGGTGAAATTTTTATAGACGACGGCAAGGATTCGGGTCTTGATATAAAGGATCTTATCTATGAGGCAAACTTTAAAAACGGCATCCAAGATCTAGACGATAATATAACTAAGCTCTTTTTGAATGACATAGATTTTGCAGGCAGCACAAAAGAGCTCGTCGTAACTGTAGATAAGCAGCGCTTCGTCGTAGTTACGGATATGAGCACGGAAGGTAGCTACCGCGTAAAAGATGGAATTTTAAATTTCAACGAAAGCGATAAAGCCCAAAGCCTAAAAATCGCTGACGTGCTAGTGCGAAACATCCATTTAGGCGTCGATACCAGCTTTAGCTCCGCACTTTTCGAAAAATATCTGTCTGTTATCTCAAATCCGCAAGAAGGCGAAAAATTAGCAGAAAATAAAGAGCTTTTTATGAAGCTGCTAAAAGATGATATGAAAATCAACGTGAGTGATTTTTCGTTTGAAAATAGCCTCGGCAAAAAATTTGCTTTTAACGCAAGCGCGCTAGTAGGCGGCTACATCGACGAGACGCAGCTTTTTAAGCGCATGAGCTTGGACGGCAAAGCTACGATAAATACGACCATCACGGACTTCTTATCGCCTTATGACAGCTTGCGCGATTTTGCGCCGATGGCGGAAGTTTACGGCTCGCAGTTTCTTAAGCCTGATGGAGATGGGGTTAAGATGGAGTTTAGCTTCGATAAGGCAAGCAACTCTATGATCTTAAACGGAAAGCCTATCCCACTACCGCACAATTAAATTTTAAAGCTTTGCGGGCAAATTTTAAACCTGTTCGCAAAGCTTTTTTTGTTTCTTACTTTTTCGGAGCAGAATTTCGCAAAGCTCCGCTTAAATTTTTCCCTGTAAAATTCCGCGGCGCCACCATAAAATTTCGCTAGAATTTTACCGCATTGTTTCCGCCCGCTTCGTTAAATTTTAAAACTTACAAGCCAAAATCTCATATTTGCAATGACAGATAGGCTTAAGCAATTTTGGCTATAATGCGCGATTTTGCAGCGCAGCCAGCGTAAATTTAAAAGACGACGGATTTGAGGCATTTATTACGCCGCCTCTTTTGACGACGTATTTTATGTTGGGAAACTAACGCTAAATTTGCATTTTTAAATTTCAAGGAACGATATGAAAGTAATCAAACGCAACGGCAGAACCGAGGAACTTGACGTAAGTAAGATCAAAAAATACACGAGCGAGGCAGTGGAGGGGCTGGAAAACGTAAGTCTTAGCGAGCTTGAGGTGGACGCAAAGATCCAGTTTCGCGATATGATCACCACGGAGGAGATTCAGCAAACCCTCATCAAAACCGCGGTCGAAAAGATCGACGTGGATCGCCCGAACTGGACCTTCGTCGCCGCGCGATTATTTTTATACGATCTGTATCACAAGGTAACGGGCTTTAGCGGTTACAACAGCCTAAAAGATTACTTCGCTCGCGGCGAGGCGGCGGGCCGCATAATGCTCGGCTTAAAGGAAAAATACGATCTAGAGGATCTAAATTCTTATTTGCAGCCGCAGCGCGATTTGCAGTTTAACTATTTAGGCATCAAGACGCTTTACGATCGCTACCTCATCAAGGATAAGAGCGGCGCGCCGATCGAGCTTCCGCAGCAGATGTTTATGGCGATCGCGATGTTCCTTGCGCAAAACGAGCTTGATTGCCAGAGCTGGGCGAAGAAATTTTACGATCTCATATCTAAATTTGAAGTTATGCTCGCTACTCCAACGCTCTCAAACGCCCGTACGACGCGCCATCAGCTAAGCAGCTGCTACGTGGGCTCCACGCCCGATAATATCGAAGGAATTTTCGATAGTTACAAGGAGATGGCGCTTCTGAGCAAATTCGGCGGCGGTATCGGCTGGGACTGGTGCAAGGTGCGCGCGATGGGCGGCAGCATCGACGGGCATAAAAACGCCGCGGGCGGCATCATACCGTTTTTAAAGATTACCAACGACATCGCAGTCGCCGTCGATCAGCTAGGCACGCGCAAGGGCGCTATCGCCGTGTATATCGAGCCGTGGCATATGGACGTGAGCGACTTCCTCGATCTGCGCAAAAACTCGGGCGAGGAGAGGCGCCGCGCGCATGAAATTTTCCCCGCGCTGTGGATAAACGATCTGTTTATGAAAAGGCTTCAAAGCGGCGGCAAATGGACGCTCTTCGATCCTGCAGAAGTAAGCGATCTGAGCGATCTATATGGCGCAGAATTTGAAACGCGCTACGAGCAGTACGAGGCCGACGATAAAATTTCAAAATCCACGATCCTGGCAAAGGAGCTTTGGAAGAAAATTTTAACGAGTTATTTTGAGACGGGCATGCCCTTTTTATGCTTCAAAGATAATGCCAACCGAATCAATCCAAACGCGCATCAGGGCTTAATCAGAAGCTCAAATTTATGCACGGAGATCTTTCAAAACACGGCGCCGAACCACTACAAAATCAAAGTGGTTTTTGCTGACGGCAGCGAGAGGCTGTTTGAGGAAAACGAAGATGTGGCGACCGACGCGGGCATCGTAAAAAAGGCGAAAAAGATCACCGCGCTGGACACGCTGGGCGGCAAAGAAATTTTTATCGTAGAAAAGGGCTGCAGCGAAGGCGCGACGGCGGTTTGTAACCTCGCAAGCGTAAATTTAAGCAAAATCAATAGCCGCGAGGAGATAGCTCGCGTGATGCCGATCGCCGTGCGAATGCTAGATAACGTCATCGATCTAAATTTTTACCCGCACGCCAAGGTCAAACACACCAATCTAAAAACCCGCGCGATAGGGCTCGGCGTAATGGGCGAAGCGCAGATGCTGGCCGAGCGCGGCGTGAAGTGGGGCAGCTACGAGCACTTCGAGCTGATCGATAGGATAATGGAAAACGTGAGTTTTAACGCGATCAAGGCAAGTTCAAATTTGGCCGTAGAAAAGGGCAAATACCCTGATTTTGCTGGCTCGAAGTGGAGCGAAGGAATTTTCCCGATCGATTTAGCGAACGAAAACGCAAAGGCGCTCGTTAAGCGCGGCGGGCTTTTTGAGCAGAGCAGCTGCGACTGGGACGGACTGCGCGAGAAAGTAAAGCGCGACGGCATGCGAAACGGCTACCTGATGGCGATCGCGCCGACATCGAGCATCAGCATACTCGTAGGCACCACGCAGACGATCGAGCCGGTATATAAGCGCAAGTGGTTCGAGCACAACCTAAGCGGCATGATCCCGGTCGTCGTGCCGAATTTAAGCCCGAAAACGTGGCAGGCGTACGTACCTGCATACGAGCTCGATCAGCGTCTGCTTGTAAAGGCGGGTGCCATCCGCCAAAAATGGATCGATCAAGGTCAGAGCCTAAATATTTTCATGAGCCTGGATAAGGCAAGCGGCGGCTATCTGAGCGAAATTTACACGCTCGCATGGCAGCTGGGGCTAAAATCGACCTACTACCTGCGCTCCGAAAGCCCCGATAGCGAGAAGCTAAACAACGTCGCAGACCGCTCAATCGAGTGCGAAGGGTGCCAGTAAAAATTTATTCGCCGCGCTAGAAAATTTACGCTCGCAACTAGATGGCGAAAACGGCGTGAAAGAGTATTTTAGAAAGTAAATTTGACGGGCAAATTTAATCTCTTGCTTCGCCCGTCAAATTTGAGCGAAACGGCTTGGCTTTGGGCGTTAAATTTGACGCCAAATTTAACTACGCTAAATTTTAAGAATTAGCACTTTATTAAAATAAAGCCATAAATTGCAACTTATTTAAAGCTAAAAGTCCAGCCTCCATTCTTTTCTGTCGTTATCTCAACTTCTAAAATTTTCCTACACCCAAAAATATCCATTTGAAATTCTTGCGCATATTTCATATCGATATTTAAATTTTCCCTCTTACCATCCTCCGCACAATTTCCCCTATTTACAACAATGTCTTTTAGCTTGACGCCATCTTGCAAAGCCGTAACATACAACCGCAAATATCGTGTGTTAGCGAATTCTCCATAACGAATCATTTGCTCAACCTCAACACTAAAAGGCGCTTTATTCTCAGCATATCCAAAACAAACAAAAGCCAAAAGCACCAAAAACACCTTTTTCATATCAAAATCCTTTAAAAAAAATGTTTGATATTTTATTTTCTTTCTTTAAAATTTTGGCTTAATTCTATGATAACTAATGGAAAATTTAAAATTTTTAAAAGGATGAGATTTTATTAAAGGCTCAAGATAAGTTAAGCGGATTCTCTCTTATCAT
>UQCL01000003.1 GCA_900539505.1 uncultured Campylobacter sp.
TTTTAAAAACAAAGGATTTAAAAATTTAAAATTTTAAAATTCCGCCACTTTAAAATAACGTAAGCGACGGAATTTAGCGTTTATCGGCGTTTGGTCTTGCGATTACGATAACACTAGCACCGGTACAAGCGCATTGTGCAAGATATCCTCGGAGACGCTGCCTAAAAAGAGCTTTTTGAAAAATCCTTTCGTAAAAGCGCCGGTAGCGATGAGATCGAGGTTATTGGCGCGGCGATATTTGATGATCTCATCGGCGGGCACTTCCGCTTGGATGTATTTGAAAGTGGCGTTTTGAGTGCCTAAAATTTCGCGCGCCAGATCCAGCATCCGCTCGCCCTCTGTGGCATCGAGATTTACATGCAAGACATGCTTATGTGCGCTCGCAAGAAGCTTCGAGCTCTTTATAAACTCAAGCGTGCGTTTCGCCGCGTCAGTGCCGTCAAATGCGATGAGCACGGAGTTAATCGGCGAAAATTCTTTATTTACGAGCAGCGACGGCACGTGAAGCTCCTTTATCAGCACACTTGCGTTAAAGCCTACGTCCTCGTTATTTGAGCCTTTGATACCGAGCACAAAAATTTCGGCTTCGTCTTTATACTCGGCGATAACGTCGATGAAATCGCCATCTTTAATGATCTTACTTGCCTTTACGCCCGCAGCAGTCGCGGCGCAGATATATTCATCCAACATCGCTTCGGCTTCTTCGTGGTCTTTCTCCGCATCCACACCGCCTAGTGTGGGACTTCCGTAGCTATTTGCAAGGATATCATTCTCTCCCAGGACGATTCCGCCTGCGGCTAGCCCATAAAAATTCTCGCCAAGCTCCGGAATTTCAACCACGTGAATAAACACGAGCTCGGCACCCAAGGTTTTAGCGACGTAAATTCCGTAATCTCTAACCGCTGGGGCAAGCGCATTTTGATCGACGCAAGTGATGACCTTTTTCATTTTTCGTCCTTTTAAAGATAAAATTTTAACCGAAATAAGCTTATCAAATTTTGTATAAAAGTTATTTAAATTCCGTAGATTTGAATGCGGCGCGGGCGATTTTGAAATTTATTAAGTCGCTAAAGGCGCGGATTAAAGCGCCGTTATTGCAGTTAGCAACCCAAAGATGATCCCCGGGAAATTCGCCGCGGCGAGCGGATAGTCCTTTTTGGGCTTTAGCAGACCATAGCTAACCCATATCGTGCAGTTTATCGCGGCTGCGAGCGGCTGGAGAAACGGGACTTTGTTACCGTCTAAATTTGCCATTATGTTCGGCACGTAAGATACGTACATGATAACCGACAGGCGTGTGCCCGCCCAACCTAAAATTTGTAAATTTCTTTCGCCATAGGCTCTGCTTATTTTTGAGATACGTTTCAAATTTGCGGATCAAACGGGGCGGGATTTTGATACATCAAAGATAAGAAACAAATTAAAAGATGGCTAGAAATAAAATTTGACTTTAAATTTATCGCGGCGGCTCCTTGCCTCTCGCGTCTGCATAAATTTTAAAGCGGCGTTTGAGGCGCGCATTTAAAAAACGGTGAAATTTAAAACGCCAGGCGGCGCGGCGATAGAATTTAAATTTAAAAGGCGGAATTTCAAGCGGCGCGACTGCGACTGCGACGAAATTTAAGTAAAATTTGCCGAGGCGAAAGCCATTGAATACATTGCCCAGAGGGCTCGCGGCTAAATTTAAAGTAAAAATTTTACAGCATAATCGCAGCAAAATTTTGAAAAGATATAGGGATTAAAAAATTAAATTTAAAAAGGCTTAATAGCCGGCATTTGCGATCGCTTCGGCTTGAGAGTGCGCTATTAGCGGATCGATGATCTCGTCGAACAAACCCCCCGCCATGATCGCGTCTAGGCGGTAGAGAGTTAAATTTATGCGGTGGTCGCTGATGCGGTTTTGCGGATAGTTGTAGGTACGGATCCGCCCCGAGCGGTCGCCGGTGCCTACCTGATCCTTGCGATCTTTGCGCTCTTTCTCTAAGCGCTCTTGCTCCTGCATATCGTAAAGGCGCGCCTTTAGCACCTTCATCGCCGCCTCTTTGTTTTTGTGCTGATCCTTACCGTCTTGGTTGGTGACGACTAAACCGGTCGGGATGTGAGTGATGCGAACGGCGCTGTCGGTGGTATTTACGGACTGCCCGCCGTGGCCGGAGCTGCGCATAACGTCGATGCGAAGGTCGTTCGGATTGATCTGTATCTCGCTATCCTCGATCTCGGGCATCACGGCGACGGTGATTGCAGAGGTATGCACCCTACCCTGGCTCTCCGTTTCTGGGACGCGCTGCACGCGGTGGGTGCCGCCTTCAAATTTCAGTCGCGAATACGCTCCCGCGCCCTTTACGAGCAAGATCACTTCTTTGTAGCCGCCGACGCTGCCTTCGCTGGTGCTTACGATCTCGCATTTATATCCGCGAAGATCGGCGTAGCGCAGATACGCACCGAATAGATCACCCGCAAACAGCGCCGCTTCGTCGCCGCCTGTACCGGCGCGGATCTCTAAAAAGATATTTTTATCGTCGTTAGGGTCTTTCGGAAGCAGTAAAATTTTGATTTTTTCTTCGAGCTGCGGCTTTTGCGACTCTAAGCTTTTAAGCTCCTCTTTGGCCAGCTCGCCGAGATCGGCATCGCTTAGCAGGGCTTTGTTTTCTTCAATCTGATTTAAAATTTTAAGATACTCGCTAGCCGCCTCTTTGATCGGCTCGATATTGCGCTGCTCCTTAGATAGCGCCGTCATATTGGCGATATCTGCGGTAACAGCGGGATCGCTAAGCATGCGCGAAAGCTCGTCATAGCGATCTAAAAAAGGCTTTAGTTTATCGGCTAGCATTTAAATTTTATGCGTAAGGAGCGCTTACGCGGCGGTTTTTAAAGAATTTACGAGTTTGGCTAGGCGGCTTACTTTTCTGCTCGCGGTCTGTTTTTTCAAAAAGCCCCTGCTTACGAAGCTGTGAAAGCTTTCGTTAGCCGTTTTTAGAGCCTGAATCGCTGCGTCTAGATCCTTGCTCTCGACTGCCTCTCTTACGGCTTTTGTGATATTTTTTACTCTGGTGCGATAAAATCTATTTCGCTCCGTTCTTTTTATGGTTTGTCTCGCGCGTTTTTCGGCGGATTTGTGATTTGCCATAACGTCCCTTTCGGTTAAATTTGAACCTGCGATTATACGTAAAAAATATTTAATCGACGCTTAATTTAAGTGAAATTTAAAATAGCTCGAATTTATTAAGATTAAACTTTTTCTGGTAAAATTTTGCGATTACATTTTTAAGGATTTGATAATGAAACTTTTCGGGACGGACGGTGTACGAGGCAAAGCGGGAGAATTTTTGACCGCGGAGCTCGCAATGCGCGTAGCGATGGCAGCGGGAATTTATTTTAGGAAAAATTCCGTTACGAATATGATTTTAGTCGGCAAAGATACCCGCAGAAGCGGCTATATGATAGAAACCGCGATCGTAGCGGGCCTTACCTCGGTGGGCTACAACGTCCGTCAAATCGGACCGATGCCTACTCCTGCGATCGCATTTCTCACCGAGGATATGCGCTGCGACGCGGGCATCATGATAAGCGCGAGCCACAATCCATACTACGACAACGGCATTAAATTTTTCAACAGCGAAGGCTTTAAGCTCGATGAAAAAGAGGAAGCGCAGATCGAAAAAATTTATTTCAGCGACGAACTCATTGCCGAGGCGCGCACCAAAATGATGCAAATCGGCGCCGCAAAGCGCGTGGACGACGTCATCGGCAGATATATCGTGCATATTAAAAATTCCTTCCCGAAGCAAAAGACGCTGCACGGGCTTCGCGTCGTGCTTGATTGCGCAAACGGAGCAAGCTACAGGGTCGCGCCTACGGTATTTAACGAGCTGGGGGCCGAAACGATCGTCATCGGCGACGAACCTAACGGCAAAAATATTAACGATGCTTGCGGCGCACTAAGCCCGCAAGGTCTAGCCGGGGAAGTAAAGCGCCTGCGCGCCGACGTCGGCTTTGCTTTCGACGGGGATGCCGATAGGCTCGTAGTCGTGGATGAAAACGGCGAGATCATCCACGGCGACGCGCTACTTGGAATTTTAGCAGTCTATTTGAAAGGAAAAAATCGCTTAGCAGGCAATAAAATGGTAGCCACAGTGATGAGTAATTCTGCGCTGGAGGATTTTTTAGCTAAACACGACATCGCGCTTCATCGCTGCAATGTAGGCGATAAATTTGTACTTGAGACGATGCACGAGCTAGGCGCAAATTTTGGTGGCGAGCAGAGCGGGCACGTAATCTTTGGCGATTACGCCAAAACGGGCGACGGCATCGCAAGCGCGCTGCAATTCGCCGCCTGCATGCTGGATATGAAAAAGAAGGCAAGCGAATTTTCGGGGATGATTAAGCCCTATCCACAAATTTTAAAGAATTTAAAAATTTCGGATAAAAAACCGCTTGAAAAATTAAAAGGGCTAAAGGAGCTTGAAACAAGCCTTAAAGCGGACAAAATCCGCTCGCTCTTTCGCTACTCCGGCACCGAAAACGTTATCCGCCTCTTAATCGAGGGCAAAAACGAAAAACTGCTACAAAAGCGAATGGACGAGGTCGAGAAATTTTTTACCAAAGCCCTAAATGAGTAGCGTTGCGGTGAAATTTTACGGCGCGACAAGCTCATGGCTCGGCACAAAAAGCGCGAGCGGGAAACGCAGGCTTTACATATTTAAATTTAGGCTGCGAGATGGCTAAGACCTGTATTAAATTTATCCTGCTTTTTGCGGCGATCTTTGCGATCGATCAAGCGATCAAACTTCTGTTTTTAAACGGTTTTTCGTGGCAAGGGGAGTTTTTTTCGCTAGAGCTTACGCTTAATCGCGGCGTTGCGTTTTCGATGTTTGCATTCTTGGGCGAAAATTTAAAATTTATCCAGATCGCGCTGATCTCGGCGCTTGCGGCGTATGTATTTTGTCATAAAAAGCTCTTTTACGAGCACTGGATGCCGTTTGCGCTGATTCTTGCTGGAGGATGTTCAAACCTGCTCGATCGCTTCATTCGCGGCGGCGTGGTCGATTACGTCGCATGGCATAAGTGGTTTGAGTTCGCGGTGTTTAATTTCGCCGACGTGATGATAGATCTGGCCGTCGTGATTTTTATCTTCCAAAGCTACAAGATCGCGAAAAAGGAGAAAAATGAAGAGAAATAATTACATCGCTTACGCGCTTTGGTTTTTAGGTGCGTTTTCGTGGATCGCAGCTATGCCGATCGGCGGCGGACTGCATAGAATTTATTGCGGCAAATTTATCAGCGGATTTGCTCAAATCGCGCTATTTTGGCTGGGAAGTTTTACACTATGGTTTTTAGTGGGCTTTTTGTTTTGGGCGATTTGGGGAATTTGGATTTTGCTAGACATATTTTTCGTAGGAATTTGGGTAGAAGATTTAAATGCTTTTGCAAGCGAGACGGAGGAGGACGACTACGAGGGGCGTCTGAAAAAGGTCGATGCACTCTACGAGCTGTATCAAAAAGGCGCAATTTCCAAAGAGGAATTCGAGGCGCGAAAAGAAATTTTAATGAGAGATTAAGGAGAAAAAATGAGTTACTATTGGTTTAAATTTGTCCATTTTGCGGGCTTTATTTCATGGATGGCGATGCTGTTTTACATGCCGCGTCTGTATGTTTATCACGCTGAAAATTTAGACAAGCCGGATTTCGTAAAGGTTGTTAAAAAGATGGAGCGGATGCTGTATCACGCGATCGGCTGGATAGCGATGGCAGTGACGGTTTTTAGCGGCGTGATGCTTATCATTTTAAATCCTGGGCTTATGAAAATGGGATATTTTCATATAAAATTACTAGCCGGAGTTTTGCTGATCTGTTATCATTTGTGGCTGTATTATTATATGTATAAATTTGAAAAAAACGAGTGCCACAGGAGCGGAAAATACTTCCGTGCGATCAACGAAGGCCCTACGATCATAATGTTTATAATACTTTATGCAATGCTAATAATGCCGAATTTACCGAGCAACTAGCCCGTTTTGATAAAAATTTAATTAAAATTTGCATAAAATTAGAGCAAAATTTTAAAGGAAGCATGTGCAACATATCATTAAGAAAATTTTATCAAGTGAAAGTAGTGCCGGCGTTATATTACTTCTATCCGCGGTTTTTGCGATCGTAGCTCAAAACGTAGAATTTTTATCGAAATATTACGAAGCGTTTTTGCATTTGAGTTTTACCATAGGTGTTGGTTCTGCGAAACTTGACGAATCGATGCATTTTTTGGTAAACGACGTGCTTATGGCGATATTTTTCTTTGCCATCGGACTTGAGCTTAAGCGCGAAAAAATCGAAGGACAGCTGCGCCATTTCTCTCAAATTTTACTTCCTAGCTTCGCGGCTCTGGGCGGAGTAATGATGCCTGCGATTATATTTTCGATCATTAACTGGGGCGATGCCGTCGCGATGAAGGGCTGGGCAATCCCTACGGCAACCGACATAGCCTTTGCTGTGGGTGTGATGGCACTTTTGGGCAAAAAAATCCCGGCTAGCCTTAAAATTTTTGTCCTAACGCTTGCGATAATGGACGATCTGTGTGCAATTTTAATCATCGCTTTGTTTTATTCCTCTACCATAAACGCAATCTATCTAGGCGGCGCAGCTGCCTGTGTTGCAATAATGCTAGCGATGAGCAGACTTGGTGTCGATAAAAAGCTTCCGTTTATCATCGTGGCCATGGTGCTGTGGGTGATGGTACTAAACTCCGGTATCCACGCAACTATCGCGGGAGTGCTTGCGGGTTTTTGTATCCCGCTTAAGACTCGCTCGGGTTCTATGCTAAAGGATATGGAGCACGGACTAGCCTACCCCGTAAATTTCTTCATCTTGCCGATCTTTGCTTTCACAAATGCTGGCGTTTCGCTAGCAGGCATTAGTCCTAGCTTCCTTTTCGGTCCGGTGCCGATGGGTATCATGCTAGGGCTATTTTTCGGTAAACAGATCGGAATTTTTGCCTTTAGCTGGATCTTAATCAAAGCCAAAATCGCCTACATGCCCGAAAACGCAGGCTGGCCACAGCTTTACGCCGTGGCAATTATCTGTGGTATCGGCTTTACGATGGCGCTTTTCGTCGATGGCCTCGCATATGGCGGCAGCGATATGTATCATTACACAGACAAGCTCGCGGTATTTTTAGGCTCGATAATTTCCGGGGTAGTTGGATTTTTCGTCGCAAAAGCAGTCGCGGTAAAACAAAGCTAAATTCCATAAAAAGATTAAAATTTTAAAATTTTACGAGCAACACAAAATTTCAAAATTCTACCGCTCAAAAAATTTCAAAATTTTAAGAGTGACTCTAAATTTTGAAATTTATAATCTAGGAAATTTAGCTTGAAATTCTGTTTAATCTAAGTACAGCTTAAACTACCAAAATTCCTGCATTTTGCATTAAGCTTAGCGCGCATTCGTCGTAGTAGGCGCGCTCATGATTCGGTGCGTCGTACGTAGCTACCGCACCTTGCGGAACGATAACGTCTTTATCGGCGCCAATTTCGTTGAGATAGGTGCGCAGGCTAAGCGTGAACTGCATCACGCAGATGTCGGTGCAACAGCCCGTAATCACAAAGCGATCGAAGCCGTCTAGGATTTTTTTATCCAAATTATGAAAGCCGTTCGTGCTACGCTTAAAAGTGACGTTTTGCTCGCCTACGTAGGGCGCGAGTTCCTCGATCACCTCCGCTTCGGGCGAGCCGACTAGGCAGTGAACCGGATAGCGCTTCATCTCCAAATCCCGCTCAGCGTGAGCGTCGCAGATGAAATGCACATTTTTCGCCGCCTCAATCTGTTTAAGCACCGCAGGAGCGATTTTTGCGATGCTGGGATCAGCCATCGCGCCGAATTTTACGAAACCGTTTACCATATCAATCACAAACACCAAAGTTTTCATCAAAACTCCTTATAAATTTCAGGTTTAAGATCCTTCAAAACGTCCATCTTTGCGCGAAATTTTGAAATTTCATCTAAGTTTACATCCACAACTTTGACGGACTCTTTTTTGCCTAGGCGCGCGACGATCTCGTCGCCGGGACCGATCAGCATGGAATTTCCGCCGAAACTCTCGCCCTGCCCCGCATCGCCGCAGCCGTTTACCGCGCAGATAAAAATTTGATTCTCGATCGCGCGGGCCCTCGCAAGCGTGATAAAATGCTCTATGCGGCTTTGCGCGAACTGCGCGATTACAAAAACCACTTGCGCGCCACGAAGCGCCAAGGCGCGAAAAATTTCACCGAAGCGCAGATCATAACAGACCGCGACGCCGATTTTGACCACGCGATTTTTAAATTTGACCTCGCAAATTCCTAACCTATCGCCGCCGCTTACGATCTCGTTTTCGCGAGCGAGAGAGAAGGCGTGGATCTTATCGTAGCGTAAAATTTCGGCTCCATTTTGATAGATGAAAGCGGAATTGTAAATTTTATCTTGCCTAGAATTTATCGATCCGCCTATTAAAACAGCGCCGCAGTTTTGCGAAATCTCGCTTAAAAATCCCTTCGTTCGCGCAGCTCCCGCGTCGGCTAAGCGCTTGAAATTTTGTACGCAAAAGCCCGTATTAAATGCCTCGGGCAGCACCACTATGTCCGCGCCGCGTTTTAACGCGCGATCGATCAGCCCGCGCGCGCGGATAAAATTTTGCTCGCAATCCGCGGCAGTAGAGGCGAGCTTTACGTTCATTTGCAAGATTGCTATTTTCAACTCTTTCTCCTATCTAGGCGCCCGGCGCATCGCGTGAGCATGCGTGAGCGCAACGGCGATGGCGTCGGTAACGTCGAGCGGTTTGATCTCTTTATTAATCCCTAAAATCCGCTTCACCATGAAGGCGACCTGTTCCTTCGCCGCCTTCGCCTTTCCTGTGACAGATTTTTTTACCTGAAGCGGCGTGTATTCGGCAAAATTTCCAAAAATTTGTAAAATTTTAAGAGCCAGCGCGCCGCGAAACTGAGCGAGCTTTAAAACAGACTGCGGATTGTAGGCGTAAAACATCGATTCTATCGCGACCTCATCGATCTTATGAGCTCTAAAAATTTGATCGATTGCCTCGCTCATCTGCGTCATTTGAAATTGCACGTTTTCAGCCTTCATTTTCACTAATCCCGCCTCTATGAGGATGATTTTATTCACATCTTTTTCCAAAATCGCATAGCCTAAATTTCTAGTTCCCGGATCAATTCCTAAAATTTTCATAACCCTCTTTCACGCTTATTCACGGCTTAATCACAAGTGAATAAACTTAAATTTACCGCAAATTTAGCGAAATTTAGCTAAAATCTTAATCTAATTTGTAAGGGAATTTTATGGCGACGTCGCAAGCACAAGAAATTTTATCGAATTTAGAGAAGGAAATTTTGCCTACCGAATACTCTAGATACATTAAAAATTTGAAATTTAACGATAAAAACTCGACCCCGGAATTTTTCATCTACAACGCAACTAACGAGTTTATCGCTAAATACGCTCAGACAAAATACGGTACTAAAATAAAAGAGCTTATCAAAAAACAGTTCGGTCTTAGCGACGTAATCGTCAAAATCACCTCAAAAGCTAAAATTTCACCGAAAGAAAAGGTAAAAATCATCTCCGAAAAGCCTAAGAGCACAATTTTAAGCGAAAACTATAACTTCGAAAATTTCATCATCGGCGATTCAAATAAATTTGCTTTTGAGTGCTCAATTACCGTCGCAAAAGAGCCTGGAATCCGCTTTAATCCACTCTTTATCTATGGACCTAGTGGACTTGGCAAAACTCACCTACTTCAATCGATCGGAAATTACTGCATCAAAAAGGGAAAGACCGTCATCTGCGTCACTAGCGAGCAATTTGCTAATGATTTTGTTTTTAATCTCAAAAACAACTCAATCGATAAATTTAAACAAAAATACCGCAACTGCGATGTTTTACTCATCGACGACATTCAGTTTTTAATCGGGCGTGACAAAGCTCAAGAAGAGCTTTTTTATACGTTTAACGAGCTGAAAGACAAAAACTGCCAAATCGTCCTTACCAACGACCTACCACCAAAATTCCTAAAAGGCTTTGAAAGTCGCCTGACAACGCGGTTTGAAAGCGGCATAATAGCAAACATCACTCCGCCGGATCTCGAAACTAAAATCGCCATTATCAATAAAAAGAGCGAGGAAAATCGCGTTAGAATTCCACACGACGTCGTAGAATATATCGCCGCAAATATGGGCGATAATATCCGCGAGATTGAAGGCGCAATAAACAAACTAAATGCATATTCCTCGATACTTCGCACGAAGATCACGCTAGAATTTACCAAAAGTACACTGCAAGATCAAATTCACCAAAAATATTCAAGCGTGAGCCTCGAACACGTCATAGAGGTGATCTCAAAAGAACTGAACGTAAAACCTAGCGAGCTAAAGAGCAAAACGCGAGCTAAAAACGTCGTCGAAGCGCGCCAAATTTGCATATATCTAACCAAACAGTTAACTCAAAACTCAATGCCAAAAATCGCAACATTCTTTAATCTAAAAGATCACAGCGCTATTAGCAAAAATATCAAAAAAATTAATGAACTCATACAAACCGACGAGATGTTAAAGATAAAAATAGAAGAGCTAAAAAACAAAATAACCAAGAAGGAAAAGAATGAAATTTAATGTATTCTATGAAAATAGATCAAAAAACGTGAATAAAAGTGAATAAAATGAGATCTCTTACTCACGATATAAACCTCCTAAAAATGGATCTAAAAATGAGTTTTTCACAAAAACTGCATACCAACTACTATAACGATAAAAATTTAAAAGGATAAAAATATGAAAGTGTTAATCACTAAAAAACTTTTAGAAGAGATAGTTTCCAATACCAGCTCCTATCTCGATAAGAAAGATCTAAGCTCGATAACTTCGCATCTTTTGATGAGTGCAAAAGATGGAATTTTTAGTATAAAAGCTACCGATCATGAAATTGGTCTAAGCTATAATCTACAAAATATCTCAATAGAAACAGATGGAGAAGCTACAGCAAATGGAGGCAAGCTCCTTAGCGTTATTAAAGGTCTAAGCGACGATAGCGTTACTTTAGAAACTGTCAACGGAGCGCTATTTGTAAAGCAAAAAAAATCCAAGTACAAGCTTCCGATGTTTGAAACGAGGGATTTTCCGAGCTTTCCTACGGTAGAAGGTAAAAACAGCTTTGACGTAAACGCTGGAATTTTAGGAAGAAGTCTTAAAAAAATATATCCGTCGATCGATACGAACAATCCAAAATATGAGCTAAACGGAGCTTTGATCGACGTAAAAGAAGGCTTTATAAATTTAGTCGGAACCGATACAAAGCGACTTAGCGTTTATAAGCTGATCACTCAATCAAAAGCTGGCGAGCTAGATATTAAAATTTTGATTCCTAAAAAGGCAATAGGCGAAATTCAAAAGCTATTTTCGGACAAGATTAAAATTTACTACGACGAAAACGTGCTGCTAGCGGTGAGCGAGAATTTTGAGTTTTTTACTAAGCTTATAAACGGTAAATTTCCAAACTACGAGCGCGTTATCCCAAGCGATATGGCGTATAAAATTTCAATCCCACGCGATAAGATGGTAAGCGGAGTGCGAGCGATAAACGCGATGTGCGAGGAGATGAAGATTACCATCAAAAAGGACGGAATGGTTTTTGAGAGCATCAACGAAGATAATTCCGAGGCAAAGACCGAAATTGAAGCGACGATCGAGATAAACGGCGAGATAGTTTTTGGCGTGAAAAACCGCTTTTTACTTGATTTTTTAAGTAATATCGAGAGTGAAATTTTCGAGCTTGATTTTAACAGCTCCGATACGGCGTTCGTGCTTAGCGCGGATGGCTTAAAAACGGTCGTCATGCCGATAAATAATATTTAAAGGAAAATTATGAAGCAAAATTACGGCGCTAGTAATATTAAAGTTTTAAAGGGTCTTGAAGCCGTTAGAAAGCGCCCAGGAATGTATATTGGAGATACCAATATCGGTGGACTTCACCATATGATCTACGAAGTCGTGGATAATTCGATCGATGAGGCGATGGCGGGGTACTGCGACACAATCGACGTCGAAATCACAAACGAGGGAAGTTGTATCGTTAGTGATAACGGTCGTGGGATTCCCGTTGATATACATCCGACCGAAAAAATTCCTGCTGCGACGGTGGTTCTGACCGTGCTTCACGCAGGCGGTAAATTTGACAAAGACACTTATAAGGTCTCCGGCGGTTTGCACGGCGTGGGCGTTAGTGTTGTAAATGCGCTCTCAAAAAAGCTCGTTGCTACGATCAAACGTGACGGAAATATTTATAGACAAGAATTTGCCAAAGGAATTCCTGCTACCGAGCTTGAAAAGATAAAAACTACTAATCGCACGGGCACTACGATCGAGTTTTGGCCCGACGGCGAAATTTTTGAAATTTTAGAATTTGATGATGAAATTTTGTCAAAAAGATTTCGCGAGCTAGCGTATCTAAATCCAAAAATTACGATAAATTTTAAAGATAATCGCACGGGCAGGGACGAGCACTTTCACTTCGAAGGCGGTTTGGAGAGCTTCGTAAACGATATGAATAAAGCGCCTGCCATATCCAAAGCCGTATCGTTTAGCGACAGCGCAGATGATATTATGGTCGATTTTGCGCTGATGTATAACGAAACATATAGCGAAAATTTATTAAGCTTCGTAAATAATATTAAAACTCCGGATGGCGGTACGCATGAGGCGGGCTTTAGAGCGGGTCTTACGCGCGCGATAACAAATTACGTCGCGGCAAATGCGGCTGCACGCGAAAAGGACACGAAGATCACCGGCGACGACGTTCGCGAGGGGCTCATCGCGGTAATTAGTGTAAAGGTTCCCGAACCGCAGTTTGAGGGACAAACTAAAGGCAAGCTGGGCTCTAGCTACGTTAAGCCGATCGTGCAAAAGATGGCGTTTGAGGTGCTTAGCAAATATTTTGAAGAAAATCCGATCGAAGCGCGCGCCATTATGAATAAAGCTCTTTTAGCCGCGCGCGGTCGCGAAGCGGCAAAAAAAGCACGCGATCTAACGCGCAAAAAAGACAATATAAATTCCGTCGGAACTCTTCCGGGAAAGTTAGCCGATTGCCAGAGTAAGGATGCAAGTATTAGCGAAATTTATCTAGTCGAGGGCGATAGTGCGGGCGGTTCGGCGAAGCAGGGAAGAGACCGGGTGTTTCAAGCGATCCTGCCGCTTAGAGGTAAAATTTTAAACGTAGAAAAGGCACGTCTGGATAGAATTTTACAATCCGAAGAGATTAAAAATATGATTACGGCCTTTGGCTGTGGCATTGGCGAGGAATTTAACGAAGAAAAGCTCCGCTATCATAAAATCATCATTATGACCGATGCGGACGTCGACGGTAGCCACATCCAGACGCTGCTTCTAACATTTTTCTTTAGATTTTTGCGTCCTATCGTGGAAAACGGCTATGTTTATCTGGCACAGCCGCCGCTTTTTAGATATAAAAAGGGTAAAAAAGAAATTTATCTAAAAGACGAAAAGGCGCTTAGCGAGTTTTTGATCGAAACTGGCATTGATATGGGCGAGTTTGAAGGCATCGGCAACGAGGATCTGATTGATTATCTAAAAATAGTTTCAAACTACCGCTCGCTTTTAAATGAGCTTAAAAAGCGCTTCAGCGTGCTTAGCGCGATCAGATTTCTGATAGAAAACGATGAAGCGCGAAGCCTTGGATATGAGGAACTATTTAAAATTTTAAAACCGCGTCTGGAAAGCGAAGGATTTAATATATTAAATTCTTACGTAAATGATGAAGGGATTAGAATTTACGTCCAGACGCCAAGCGGCTTGGAACAGCTTGTGATAGATGAGAATTTATTCGGCAATTATATCTTTGAAGAGGCGATCAGAATTTATTCAAAGATCAAAGAGCGGGATGTAAGCTTTGGCAAGGATTTTATTGAAATTTTAGACGAAATCGAAAAAAGCTCGAAAAAAGGCGCTTATATTCAGCGCTACAAAGGTCTTGGTGAGATGAATCCGGAGCAGCTTTGGGAAACAACTATGAGCCCTGAAAATAGAAGGCTTTTAAAAATTAGCATTGCAGACGCACAGAGTGCTAGCGATACCTTTAATCTTTTCATGGGCGATGAGGTTGAACCGCGTAGGAACTACATCCAAGATCATGCTAAAGACGTTAAACACTTGGATATATAATGTCTGTTCTATTTAGTGAGACCAAAGAGCGCGAAAACCGCTTCATAACGGCGCTTAAAATTTCGGTGCCGTTTACCTGCGTTTTGATTGTTTTTGGAATTATTTTGTTTCGAAACGGCGAGTTTAAATTTGATGACGTAATTTTGTTTTTGATACTTTTGATCTGCTATGTTTATTATGTCATCTATCAAATTTATTTCGGCTTTCAAAAAACGCTGATTGATCCCGTTACTCACGTATTCGTGCGCGAGGAGATAGAGAAAATTTTAAGCAACGATCTAGCTAAAAATCATCAAATAAATATCGTTCTTTTGCGAATTAAAAATATCATCGACATAAACGATCGATACGGTTATAAAAACGGCGATGAAATTTTATATGAGTATTGTAAAGAACTTTCAAATTTTATGGCGGAGCAGGGTTTTAAGGACCTTCCGATCGGTCGCTTTATAAACGGCTACTTTGTATTCGGCGTAGAATCAAAAGCTACGAATTTAAGCCATATTTTGCGAATGTTTGAGCATAAAATTTCAAGTCAAACGATTAAAAATGTAGAGATAAAAAGCGAATTTACAATGCTTCCAAGCTCATATGATCGCAATCTAAATAATATCGTAAATGCTCTATTTTATAAGATAAATCACCTGGACGACGAAGAGCACGGCGAGAAGGCTATTGACGTAGAGAAAGTATTAATTGACGTATTTTCCGCCGACGTAATGGAAGCGATCGATAGCGAAAATTTTAGCTTTAAATATCAGCGCGTTGCAGATAAAAACGGCGTAAAATCACATATAAATTTAATTCCAAAGCTTGATCTAAGAAGTGGCGAAAAGATCACAAAAAGTAGAATTTTAGATATTTTGCTTCTAAATCATTATGACATCAAATACGATATTTCGATGATGAGGCAGATTTCTAGGATCATCTATTTTAAAGATATTGACGCTAAAATTTTTATCGAGGTCATGCCTCAGACCCTGCGAAATAACGAGTTTCGCAATGAAATTTTAAAGCTCATCGATAATAATCTGATCGATCCGAAAAAGATCGTGTTTGAGTTTAACGAAAAGCTTATCTATTCGGAGATCAAGCGCTTTGACGAAATTTTGATTAAATTCCGCGAACTTGGATTTAGCTTCGCGCTGTCGCAGTTCGGCGGCTCAAACGCGAGCTTTGAATATTTGAAATTTTTGGAAGTGGATTTTATCGTTTACGACATAGAATTTAATAAAAATTTAGACGATGAAAAGATTAAAAATATCTTCATAGGCATTAATGAGGCCTGCGCTAAATCGGGCATCAAAACCGTAATGCGCTTTGTAGATAAGCAAGAATTTCAAATGCAGCTTTATAAAATGGGTATTGATTATATTCAGGGATTTTGCGTCGAAAAGCCGAACGATATATCGAATTTAAGGAGATCATAGTGAGATACGGCGAAGAGGAAATTGAGAAATTTGACATAGAAAAGATGGAAGTTTGGCCCAACAAACAGGAGCGCGATTATCTGATAAAAATAACCTTGCCCGAGTTTTGCTGCCGCTGCCCGCGCTCGGGGTATCCGGACTTTGCGACGATCTATTTGGAATATATCCCCGATAAACTCGTAGTCGAACTTAAGGCGATTAAAATTTACATAAATTCCTTTATGAACCGCTACATCAGCCACGAGGATAGCATAAATGAAATTTACGGCGCGCTGCAAAGCAAGCTGAAGCCTAAATTTATGAAAATCACGGGCGATTTTAATCCGCGCGGCAACGTCCACACGGTAATCGAAATAAACTCGGATCAAATTTATCGATGATAAGCTCAAATTTAGTCGAACAAATTTTTAAATCCGCAAGCATTAGCCGCTGGAACGATTACCCAAAGATGGTAAGTCTAGTCGAGCTCGACAAGCAGGCGCATAAATTTATAATCGCTTATTTCATCGCTAGCTTTGAGTGGGACGTGGATATCAACTACGTCATCGAAGCGGGGATCTTTGAGTTTTTAGCGCGCATCGTCGTAACCGACATCCGCCCGGATGTCTTTCATCAGATACAAAAAACTAAAAAAGATAAGATCAACGAATGGGTTTTAAGCGTCCTGGAAAGTGATCTTTTGCCTATTCAAAACGGCGCATTCTTCGAACGATTTAAAAAATATCTAAATTCCAAAGATCATAAGAAAGAAGCCGTGATCTTAAAGGCGGCAAGCTACCTCTCTACGCGATGGGAATTTAACATCGTCTATCAAACTAGCCAGTTTCTAAACGATATTGAAGAGCTAAAAGCCAAGGTCGAGGAGGAGCTCGAGGATTATTACGAGCTCATCGGTGTGCGAAAGATCGTGATGAACAAAAAACTTGCCCGCATAGTTGATCTTAGCGGCAGACTTCGTTTTCAAAAGCGCTGGGCGCAGACGCCGCGCATCCCTGAGACATCGGTGCTAGGACACATGTTGGTAGTCGCGATTTTAAGCTACTTTTTCTCGCTTGAAGTGAGTGCGTGTCGCTCGCGCACGGCGTATAATTTTTTCTGCGCGCTATTTCACGATCTACCCGAAAGCCTCACTCGCGACATCATTAGCCCCGTAAAATACGGCGTCAAGGGTCTTAGCGACATCATTAGCGAATATGAGATGCGGCTAATAGACGATAAAATTTTACCTTTCGTGCCGGAACATATGAGAGATGATTTTAGCTATATTTTGGGTATCCGCAAAGAGAGCGGTAAATTTATAAAAGACGAGTTTGAAAACCGCACCTTTGAGCTAGGCAAGGAGCCTAAATTTGCAGAAGGCAGCCTAAAGATGTTTAATGAAGACAAATTTCGCGCAATCGACGGCAAGGCGCTTAAGTATTGCGATAAGCTAGCGGCATTTTTTGAGGCGGGGATTTCGATTAGTTACGGCGTAAAGAGCAAGGAGCTGCTTAGCGGGTATAGTTCGATGTTAGAGTTTTTCAAATCAAAGCCGAAAATTGAAGGCGTTGATTTTCAGAGTGTTTGCGAGGATTTTAAAGAGCATTTCGGGCTTAATAGGATCGATTTGTAAAACCCCTTCCCAGATGGCTGCGGCACATGCGAGATCTAAGTGCTCTGCTGTATTCCTACCCTGAAGCGGTGCCTAAAAAAAGCATTGCACAGGTCTAAGAAAGGGCAAACGGGATTATATGGAAATGTTTCTTAAAGTAAGGTTATAAATGAATTTTAAAAATCATCTTTTATCCGTATTTCGCGAGGTCTTTATCCCTCATCATCGTTCTATTGAGTTTAGAGCCAAAATTTTTGCCGCAATGCTGCTTGCTAAAAAGAAGCAGACCGACGAGGATTACGACGCGATCAAAGATATAGCTGGCGAAATTTATCCGGGTGATGAGCAGCGCATCGGCGTGCTGGTCTCCATCGTAAAAGAGTATATCTTAAAGGCGAAAACCTATAAAAGCTTAAATTTAGATTCGCTTTTAAAAGAGATCGACAGAGATATCAAAAATAATAAAAAATATATCAAAAAGATTGATTTTTCACATTTACGCCGTTTGATCGGAGATGATGACGAGGATGCGCTAATCCAACAGCGCGTGTATGAGTTTTTTGTCTGCGAAGTCAAAGAATACTCGTAAATTTTTATCTTAAGAATTTTTTTAGTATAATCATCAGTTTTTGAAATTATAAACGGAGAAAAATTTGGAAAATATCAGAAATATCGCGGTCATCGCACACGTCGATCACGGAAAGACCACTATCGTAGATGAGCTTTTAAAACAATCTGGCACCTTCGGCAACCGCCAAGAGGTCGGCGAGCGCGTGATGGACAGCAACGATATTGAGCGCGAGCGCGGCATTACGATCCTATCCAAAAATACCGCTATCCATTACGGCGGCGTTAAAATCAATATCATCGACACCCCAGGTCACGCCGATTTCGGCGGCGAGGTCGAGCGCGTGTTAAAAATGGTAGACGGCGTACTTTTGCTCGTCGACGCGCAAGAAGGCGTCATGCCGCAGACGAAATTTGTCGTAAAAAAGGCGCTATCTTTGGGACTTAGACCGATCGTAGTCGTAAACAAAATCGACAAGCCCGCAGCCGATCCGGACCGCGTAGTAAATGAAATTTTCGATCTTTTCGTAGCGCTTGACGCAAACGACGAGCAGCTTGAGTTCCCCGTCATCTACGCCGCGGCCAAAAACGGCTATGCAAAATACGATCTAAGCGACGAGAGCACCGACATGAAGCCGCTTTTTGAGACGATTATCTCTCACGTTCCGACCCCTAGCGGCAGCGACGATAATCCTTTGCAGCTGCAGGTTTTTACGCTCGATTACGATAACTACGTCGGCAAGATCGGCATCGCTAGGATTTTCAACGGCACTATAAATAAAAACCAAAGCGTTATGCTAGCCAAAGCCGACGGCACGCATATAAATGGTAGAATTTCAAAGCTCATCGGCTTTAGCGGGCTTGAGCGCACCGACATCGATGCAGCGGGCACGGGCGACATCGTGGCTATTGCGGGATTTGACGCGCTTGACGTAGGCGATAGTATCGTCGATCCCAATAACCCGATTCCGCTTGATGCGCTGCATATCGAAGAGCCGACCCTTAGCGTAATTTTCAGCGTAAATGATGGACCGCTAGCCGGCACGGAGGGTAAATTCGTAACCTCAAACAAGATCGACGAGCGCTTGGAAGCGGAGATGAAAACCAACATCGCGATGCGCTATGAAAACGCGGGCGAGGGTAAATTTAAAGTAAGCGGCCGCGGCGAGCTGCAGATCACGATTTTGGCCGAAAATATGCGCCGCGAGGGCTTTGAGTTTTGCCTCGGGCGCCCGGAAGTCATCATCAAAGAGATCGACGGCATCAAATGCGAGCCTTTCGAGCACCTAGTTATCGACGCGCCCGATGATTGCACCGGCACCGTCATCGAAAAGCTCGGTCGCAAAAAGGCCGAGATGAAGGTGATGAACCCTACCGGCGACGGGCAGACGCGTATGGAGTTTGAGATCCCGGCGCGCGGTCTTATCGGCTTTCGCTCGCAGTTTTTGACCGATACTCGCGGCGAAGGCGTAATGAACCATAGTTTTTTGGAATTCCGCCCCTTTATCGGTGCGGTCGAGAAGCGACAAAACGGCGCGCTCGTGAGCATGGAAAACGGAGTAGCGCTAGGATACAGCCTGTGGAACCTGCAAGATCGCGGCGTGCTTTTTATCGCTCCGCAGGCAAAGGTCTATCTAGGCATGATCATCGGCGAGCACAGCCGTCCGAACGATCTGGACGTCAATCCGATCAAGGGTAAAAATTTAACCAACGTCCGCGCCAGCGGTAGCGACGACGCGATCAAGCTCGTGCCGCCGCGCGCATTAAATTTAGAGTGCGCGCTGGAGTGGATCGAAGAGGACGAGCTTGTGGAGGTTACGCCCGTAAATATCCGCGTGCGCAAGCGGTACCTGGATCCTACGACGCGCAGACGAATGGCAAAAAAATAGAATTTTTGGATGAAATTTTAAAATTCGGCGTGAAATTTAGCTTTTAAATTTCACGCCTTTTTTATAGGCAAATTTTAAAAATTACGCTTCTGAAATTTTGCTAGGAGAGGCAATGAATCTTGTTTTATTCGACTTTGACGGCACGATCACGCGCGATGATTCGCTGCTCGAGTTTGTCGCCTACGTAGTCGGATTTAAGAAATTTTTTCGCGGGATTTTGGTGCTATCGCCCATTTTAGCGGCGTATAAGCTAGGCCTTGCGAGCAATAATTTTACGCGCAGAAAGCTCTTGGGCTACTTTTTTGCAGGTATGAGCGCCGATAAATTCGATAAAATTTGCAAAAAATACTCCACCACCCACATCGAAGACATCCTAAAACAAAGCGCGATGGACAAGATCGCAAGCTACAAAGCCGCGGGCGATAGGGTCGTCATCGTCACCGCCTCGCTCGAAGACTGGCTGCGTCCGTGGTGTGAGGCGCAGGGCTTGGAGCTTTTAGGCACTAAAATACGGCGCAAAGGCGGCATCATCACGGGCGAGATCGAGGGGCAGAACTGCTACGGCGCGCAAAAGGTCGCTCGCGTGCGTGCGGCATACGACGTGCAGGCTTTCGATCGCATCATCGCTTACGGCGACAGCAGGGGCGATCGCGAGATGCTCGAGTTTGCCGACGAGGCGCACTACAAGGCGTTTGAGTAAAATTTAACGGCTGAAAGCTTAAAATAGCATCTGCGACGACTGCGCTTTTGCCGTGAGTCAGAATTTAGCTCACGCAGAATTTTATCCTTTTAAATTTATCGCGCTTATCTGCGGAATTCTACACCGCACGATAAATTTTATATTTTGAAATTTTGCGAAATTTCTCGCTTACTAAAATTTCAAAATTTACAGGTTTCAGAATTCCACTCGTCGTGTGCGAAGCGGAATTTTAAAATTTCAAAATTCCGCGTCTTAGAATTCCAAGGCCTAAAGCATATTATAAATTCCGTCTAGCAGGAAGTATTTTTTATCCGCAGTGCCGCGGTAAAATGGCTCGAAAGTGTCCTCATAAGCCTTTTTAAAAAAGCCCTCTTTGCTTAGCTTGATCAGATCAGCATTAATGAAATCAAGCAGGCTTTGATTGCCTTTTTGCACGCCGACGCCTAAGAATTCCGCCGCGCCTAGGTTTTTAAACGGCACTTCGAGCGTATCGTCCACGACGGCGTAGGCTAGGACAATGATATTGTCGTTGGCGTAACCATCAGCTCTGCCGTCCTTCATCATCGCGTAGCACTCGGAGGTATTTTTGCAGTAAACTAAATTGCTAAATTTCTCTTTGCGCAAATAGCGCTCGGTCATCGAGCCGTTTGGATTTTTTTCGATTGAAATTCTCATATCGCGGACCTGCGCGAAGTCCTTCACTTGATCCTCTTTACGCGTTACAATGCCAAAATTTACCGATAAATACGGCAGTGAGAAATCCACCTGCTTCTTACGCTCTTGCGTAATCATAAAGGTGCCGATAACCATATCGACCTTATTATTTTTCAAAAACGGGATTCTCTCGCCTGCGGTTACGGTTACGAACTGCACTTCGCCCTTTTTATCGCCGAAAATGTCTTTGGCGATTGAGCTAGCAAGCTCGATTTCAAAGCCCTCAAACTTGCCGTTATTAGACTCGCTTAGCGGCGGACGACCTTCGCGCACACCTACTCTGATAACCCCTGCCTGCCTGATTTCATCTAGTGTATTTGCAAAAATGCTAGCGCAAAATAAGGCTAAAATAAAAAGTAATCTCATAAAAAGCCCCCTACTTTTTAGTTTTCGGAATAATTATAGCACTATATATTTTAGAGAAAATAAATGCAAGCGGTTTAAAATTCAATCACTGCGCGTATGAAAGTTTGAAATTTAGGGGCAAAGCGGGGATTTAAAATTTCGCAAATTCTAAATTTTAAATCCCAAGATTTTAGTTATACAAGCTACTGCGATAAATTTTATATTTTAATTCCTAGCTCTACGCTTTTATAGCAAATCATAAATTCCATCTAGCAGGAAGTATTTTTTATCCGCTGTGCCGCGGTAAAAAGGCTCGAAAGTGTTCTGATAAGCCTTTTTGAAAAAGCCCTCTTTGCTTAGTTTGACAAGCTCTGCGTTGATGAAATCAAGCAGCTCCTTATTTCCCTTTTGCACGCCAATACCGATGAAATCGGGCTTGCCGAAGTTTTGAAACGGCACTTCGAGCGTATCGTCCACGACGGCGTAGGCTAGCACCGTGATGTTAAGGTTGATGTATCCGTCGGCTTTGCCGTCTCGGATCATCGCGTAGCATTCGCTCGTGCTTTTGCAGTAGCTTACGTTGGTAAATTTCTCTTTTTTGAGGTAATTATCTATGGTCGTACCCTCTTCGGTTATGAGCCTCATATCGCGCAAACGCGATATATCTTTGATGGCGTCCGCTTTGCGAGTTAGTACGCCGAGATTGGTCGAAAAATACGGCATCGAGAAGTCCACGTGATTTTTACGCGCCGAATCGATAACGAAGGTAGCTGCGACCATATCGACTTTATTATTGACTAGATACGAGACGCGATCGGCAGCGCTTAGAGAGACAAACTGCACTTCGCCTTGTTTGGCACCGAAAATCGCCTTTGCGATCGCATTGGCAAGCTCGATCTCAAAGCCTTCAAATTTACCACCGCTAATCTCGCTAAAAGGCGGTCTGCCATCTCTGACGCCGACTCTGATGACGCCGCTATTTCTGATCTCTTGCAGCGTGTTTGCAAAAAGCCCCGCACAAAGCAAGATCAAAGTAAAAAGTAGTTTCATTTGCCGCTCCTTTGTTTAGGTTATTTATGGCTAATTCTAGCGAAATTAAAATCAAAAGGCGCTTTTTTGGGCTAAATTTATTTGCCGTTTGCTTTTTATGAAATTTCAAGACGCCGTTAAATTTAGCCTTAGATTTGATATAATCGGGCAAAATTTATGGAAAGGACGATATGAAAAATTTTATCTTTTTGTGGCTTTTGCTTGCGGGCTGCACTTTCGGCGCCGCTAAAGAGGATGCGGCGGCTTCTACTACGCAGCAGGTGGCGTCAAATTTGCCGCAGCCAAATTTTGAAATTTTTTACGATGAAAATGCTAGCGATGCGCAGATAGATGCGGGCTTGGACGCGCTTTTGGAATTCGCGGCGCAAAACAGGGGCAGGATCGACGAGGATTTCGGGGAGTTTGGCGAGCGAATTTTTACGCCATTTATTGCAAATATGAAACTAATGCGAAGCGGAAAGCTTGATTTTACACGAATTACTCGAATACTTGCGTTTAAGCCTGATTTGAACTACAATGAAGGATATATCGGCTCGCCGTTGCAAACTGCGATTTCTTACGGCTGTCCGCTTGATTTTGGTGCGGGCATTGATGCGCCAAGCAGCGCTGATTTGGGTGCAGACGAAAAGAATTTGATAACTCCAAGCGAAAAGTTAGGACGTCGCACAATTTTAAAAAATGCGGATGTGTTGCGATTAGTGCGATTTTTGGTAGAGCACGGCGCAAATATACATGCACGCGGGTCGTTACATCTAGCCACATCGTGCGGAGATTTTGAGACGTTTTCATTACTTCTTGAGCTGGGCACTACAGATATTAGCGGCGTGGTAAGCTCGGTTGCAGGCGGAGAGCTGCTATTTTTACGAGATGCAGGTTTTATCGTTTCGGCATATAAAAATCCGCCTGATCCACGTGCTCGTGAGTTCATAAAGAGCGCGAGATTTAAAAAATTCCGCGACGGAAGGCTACGCTATGTAGAGGAAATTTTAAAATTTCAAAGCTTGCGCGAGCTACCGCAAAATGAGCTAACGGGCTTGATTAAGCTAGCCGCAGTACTGGATGATACAGACACGGTGGAGTTTTTGCTCGTTCACGGCCTTTGCAAGCAGAAAGAGCTTTGCGAGTTTCTAAAAGCGCAGGCGAAAACTTACGACGCTGCAAAAATTTCTAAAATTTTAAGCTGCAAAGAGAAGTAAATTTTAAAATTTGAGCAGCTATGGCGGTGCAAAGCAGATAAATTCGCTATTATAATTGTGCTAGTCGCAGTCGCCCTACTTTGTTATTTAGCGCGAGCGAAAAAGCAAAATTTGTTCCGCCTAACCTACCCTCCTCCGCTTATCAAACAGCTCGCTATTAAGTTCATTCGAGATAAATTTTAATGTATTTGCCAGACAGCGTGGCGGCGGAGGTAAATTTTAAAATTTAATCAATATAAAGGACAAATTTAAGTGCCATTGTTATATAATTTATCTTATTTTTTAAAAAGGAGTTTGAGATGACTTTTATAGAGTCTGTTCGCACTTGTCTCAAAGAGAATTATTGCAACTTTGAGGGGCGTGCACCACGTTCAGAGTACTGGTGGTTTGCATTATTTGCGGCACTTTTAGGAATTGTAACGTTAGTATTGGATGGCTTTTTAGGCACCTATGCCGTTACGAGTTCCGGTAGAATGATCGGTTTCATTAACTCAATCTTTTTATTGGCAATACTTTTACCTTCTATCGCCGTGGCGGTAAGGCGTCTGCACGATACCGATAGAAGCGGCTGGTTTTATCTGTTAATTTTTGTCCCGATAATAGGCCCGGTAGTATTGATCGTATTTTTTATCCAGCAAGGCACTAACGGAGGCAACCGCTTTGGAGACGATCCGTTGCGACCCGCAAGCAGAGGCTCGATTTTTTAAAGCGCACACACAGTCTTTGCAAATAAGCTAAATTTAGGGCTAATTCCATTTTGGTTTTTAGCCCTTTTTAATAGGCGGTTTTGCTCAAAATAGCCTTTTGTGTTTAAATTTAGATCCACTGCGCAGATTCAAACTACAAAATTTTAATCCTATTGCCCTTTAATTTCACGATCTTTTTGTCGTTTACGAGTTTCGTAATCGCCTGGGAGACGTTTTGGCGAGGCGCGCCGAGCAGGCTTGCCAGCGTCATTATATTAAAGGGAAGCTCCACGATCTTATCTGCGTTTGCGATGCGATTTAGAAAATTTAAAATTCGCGTCTGGATTTTCGCAAAGACGATCTCTTTAATTAAAATTCGCTGCGAGTAGATATTTTTGATAAGCGCGTTTATGATCGAGCTTGCGAACTCGTCTCCAAGCAGCTCAAAAAGCTCCGAGATGTTGATCTGTAGCGTCTCGCAGTCGCTTAAAATTTCAAGGCTAGTATTTTTATCCAAGCAGATGTAGGCGCCGCTTTTTACGAAGCTAAAGATAAATTCCTTGCCGTTTTCGTAGCAGTTTAGCTTCGCCCTGCCACGCAGCAGAATGATAAATTTAAACTTCTGCGCGTAGATCACGTCGCCGCGAGCGTAGCTTTCGCGCCTAAATTTAGCAATCCGCTCCCTACTTAAAAAGTCGAATTTCTCGCTGTAATCGTTATTTAGTCTATCTATCATAGCAGCTCTTTGCATAAAATTTCACGTAAATTTTACATAAAAAGGATAAATTCGTCGCAATCGCGACAAATTTAAATTTATCTTTGATTTATAATTCGCGTTAAAGACAATCTAGAAAGGATACTTTATGAGGAAAATTTTTATCTCATTTATCTGTGCGTGTTCGCTTTTTGGCGGTGAGGTGATCTCCAAAACCACGGCGATCTCGCAGGACGGCAAAGCAATCGGCGAGGCTGAAATTTTAACGCCGATCGAGGTGATATCCAGCGAGGGTAATGTTACCAAGATTAAAATTAAAGGCGTCGTGAGCGAAAACTATCAGCTTCAGATCCAAAAAAATATGAAGGAGGCTGAAATTTACGCGATTTTTACGAACGAAGCCGAAACAAATTTTAAAAAGGGCAAAAAGCTCGAGGACGATTACGGCGAGATCTGGTACGAGGTCGAGGGAATTTACGAGGTTGGCTCGGATGCCGTAGCTAAGGACGCTAAGGCGCTTTATGCGGAGGCAAAGACAAACTACGAGCAGATCTGCTCGGCGTGTCACCGCTTGCATGAGCCAAAGAGCTTCACGGCAAATCAATGGCCTGCAAATTTACAAGAGATGATCAATGCAAACTACGTAGCGCTCGAGGGCGACGAGCTAAATTTGATCATAAAATATCTACAACACAACGCAAAAAAACCTGAATGATAAAGGAGATCAGATGAAAAGGCGAGACTTTTTAAAGGCAGGGATTTTAGGCGCAAGCGCGGCTAGCGCTAGCAGGATCGAGGGGGTCACGCAGACGATTTTCGATAACAAAAAAGTATTCGGCGCAAATAGATTCGGCCCTTTTTGGCTAAATTTAAACTCGTCGCAGATCGTTTCGGTAAGCGAATTCGAGGGCGATAAATTTCCAAACACGATGAATTACAGCTTGCCCGATAATATCCAAAACGAAAACCGCGTGCTCTATCCGATGGTGCGCAAAAGCTATCTAAAGGCAAAAGGCGCGGCAAAGAGCGAGCTGCGCGTTAAAGAGGAGTTTGTGCGGGTTAGCTGGGACACGGCCCTTGATCTAGCGGCGAAAGCTTTGAAAGAAAATTTCGACAAATACGGCGCCGAGGCGATCTACGGCGAGTGCTACTGGTGGGGCGGCAGCGGCAAGATCGGCTGGGGACGCACCGTAGCGCACCGAATGCTTAAAATTTTAGGCGGCTACGTAGAGGAAAGCGGTGATTATTCGACTGGCGCGGGGCTCGTCATCATGCCTCACGTGCTGGGCTCAAGCGCCGTTTACGACGCGCCTACTACGTGGAAAGCGATCGTCAAAAACGCTAAAAACGTCGTATTTTGGGCGACCGATCCTGCGGTAACCAATCAAATTTCATCCATTCCGCCTACGCACGACGGCTACATCGGCATGCAAGAGCTTAAAAAATCGGGCATCAAAACTTATAGCGTAAACGTGATGAGAAACGACACCGCGCGCTACTTCGGCAGCGAAGATATCATTGTGCGCCCGAATACCGATACCGCGCTCATCATCGGCATGTGCCATTATCTGTTTACGAACAACCTCTACGACGAGGAATTTATCAAAAAATACACCGTCGGATTTAATAAATTTAAAGCGTATTTTCTAGGCGAGAGCGATAAAATCGTAAAGGACGCAGCTTGGGCGAGCAAAATTTGCGGGCTTAGCGAGGATGCTATTGCGAAATTTGCTACAGCGCTTGCAAAGGAGCCGACTACGATTTTAATCGGTCGCGGTTTGCAGCGCGCCGATCATGGCGAGCAGCCTTTCTGGGCGCTAGTGGCGCTTAATGCGATGCTAGGATATATCGGCAAGGAGGGGCTCGGCTTTGAATTTAGCTTAGGCTACGGTTCTGCGGGCGCTACGAATAAGGTGGCTCCGATTTTAAAGGGACTTAGCACGCGCATAGATGAAAAATACGAAAACACGGGCTCTGCGCCTTGGAAAAACGCGAAAAACATCACCATCCCGTCCTCTCGCAGCATAGAGGCGCTGGAGCATCCAGGCAAGCAGATCGATTATGACGGTACCAAGATCAAGCTGCCGCATATGAGAGTCGCATATATGGCGTGCGGATCGATGTTTACGCGCCATCAAGACGTGAATAATATTGTGAGGCAGTGGCGTAAATTCGACACCGTCATCACCGCCGAGCCGTACTGGACGAGCACGGCGAAGCTTAGCGACATCGTGCTTCCCGTCGCGATCGAGGTCGAACGCAACGACATCAACCAAACGGGCGCTACGGGCGAATATATAGTTGCTTACAGACCTGCAATCGAGCCGATGGGCGAGAGTAAGAGCGACTTTTGGATCTGCGAGCAGATCTGCAAGCGCTGGGGATACGGCGAGGTCTTTAGCGAGGGCAAGGACGAGTTAGGCTGGATGAAAGAATTCTACGCCGATGCCGTAGAGCAAGCCAAAGGCCTAAATATAACGATGCCTAGCTTTGAGGAATTTTACGACAAAGGCTTTGTGCGCTTTGAAAAAGACGACGAGAGCAGCGCGCTATATACGCGCCTTGCGGCATTCCGCGAAAATCCCGCCAAAAACCGCCTCGGCACGCCGTCTGGCAAGATCGAGCTTTACTCACCAACGATCGCTAAGATGGGCTATGCCGACTGCCCGCCGATGCCTACTTGGATCGAGCCAAAAGAGTGGCTAGGCGATGCGAAAAAGACGGCGAAGTATCCGATCCACATCGTAAGCCCGCACTCTCGCTACCGCCTGCACAGCCAGCTAAACAACTCGATCATCAGAAATTTTGCCGAGGTTAGCGGCAGAGAGCCGGTGCTGATAAATCCAAAAGACGCCGAAGCTCGCGGGCTTGCGAACGGCGACATCGTGCGCGTTTTCAATGACCGCGGCGAAATTTTGGCAGGCGTACTCGTTACCGACATCGTGCCCGAGCGCGTCGCAGCGATCTGCGAGGGCGCGTGGTACGATCCCGAGGTTTGGGGCGAGAAGAGCCTCTGCCAGCACGGCTGCGTAAACGTGCTTACGTTCGATAAAGGCACGTCAAGTCTCGCGCAAAGCAACTCGGCTCACACCGTGCTAGCGCAGATTGAGAAATTTAAAGGGGAGATTAAACCTATAACGGCGTTTTCAAAACCTAAAATCTTACAATCTTTGTAGAATTTAACGCGTCGTCTCGCGAGTGCTTTTGAGAGAGATTTGAAATTTTAAGTTTGCGGCAGACTACTTGTCTAGCCTTGACTTAAAATTTCTGCACAACTCTCAAAATCATCTCGCGATACTTCCGCTTGTCTTTTTGTGCTCAAATTTGCAATTCAACAAATTTGGGCGTAAATTTACTTCTTTCGTATCCGTCAAATTTGAATGTAAATTTTGCGCGGATTAAAAAACTCTGCTAAAATTCGCTTAAATTTAACCCAAAGGCATCGCCGTGCAAACCCCGAATTTGATCCGAAATTTTATCCGCAAACGCATCGTTTCAGAGTGCATTTTACTGCCTTTTTTCTACCCCGAGGAGGGCGAGTTTGAGAGTTTTCAGGAGGGGTATAGGCTCGCTAGCCGCAAAACTGGCGAGGAGCTTGCGGACGATACACCAGGACAGTGGCGCAAGAGCTGGCGGGTCATCGCACGTAACGGCATGGATGATCCGTTTTTCGTCGATTTTGCCCCGGGGGACGCTTCGCCCGTGTATTTTGCCTATCACGGCGCTGGCTCTTGGGAGCCGATAAAGGTCGCGGACGATATCGTTAAATTTGAAGAAATTTTAACCGTCCTTGCCGCGCTTGAGGCACCTTGCTCACTTGATGCGATTGCGCCGCTTGCTGATTTAAACAACGAATTTTACCGCGAGCTGGCGGACGATTACGCGCGGAAAGATGAAGCGCGCGAGGAGCCGGGATATAGATATTTCAGCGTTTTCATCGAGGATCTGGGCACGGACAAGGTAAAAACGCTCGTATTTTTAAAGAAATTTTTTGAAGATGGGAGCTTTGCGGCGACTCAAGATAGGACGCAAAATTTACCGCTTTGCCTTTTTAGCGGCATAGAGGAGCTGGCGCTGCCGCTGCAAAACAAACTCGCCTCGCTCGGAGTTAAATTTTACGCACAAGAGATCTCTTTTAGCGAATTTATCGCGCGAAGTAGTTAAGCGGGCAAATTTTAAAATTTCAACTCCCGCTGCTGCTAAATTTAAAATTTAGCAGCAGGCGATCCTATAAATTTCGTTCTCATTCGCTTACTATTACTGTGCGTTAACAGCTTTGCGTACGCTAGAGCGCAAATTAAAGCATAAAATCAAAATGTAAAATTGAAGTAGAATTTTAAGCGCCCTACTTCGTTTTTTACTTGCAGTAGGGCGAATTTGCTTAAAGTAGTGAACTAAAGCGAGGCTAAAATTATCCAAACCTTGGATCTATTATCTTGCTCAGTTAGAGCAGCTGTTGCGAGCGACGAGCTCTGCAAAATCTAGGGCTGCGTCGTAGTCGGGCTCAGAGGCTATATCACTTACAAGCTCTTTATAAACCACGACGCCTGCAGTATCTATGACGAAGATTGCTCTGGCACTGAGACCTGCTAATGCGCCGCTGGCGATGAGGGTGCCGTAGCGGCGGCAAAATTCCTTATCGCGGAAATCGCTTGCAACGCGTAGATTTTTGATCCCCTCAGTCGTGCAAAACCTCCCCATCGCAAACGGTAAATCCATCGAAACGACGATTACTTCAGTGTTAGGAAGCGATGCGGCGCGCTCGTTGAACTTACGTGCCTCCGTCGCGCAGACGGGCGTATCTAGCGACGGCACGGCGACGATAATTTGCACGTGCTTGCCGTTAGCGATCTCGATTTCGCTTAGATCTTGAGCTACTAAGCACACTTGCGGCGCGCGATCGCCTAGATTTATCTCTTGCCCGCTTAACTCTACGGGCTTTCCTTGAAATGTTACTGTTGACATTTTTGTCCTTTGCTTTGAATTTGTAGTGGCGAATATACAAAAATTCCTTAAATTTCAGGTAAAATTGCTTTAAAAATCAAGGAGAGCAGATGGGTGAAGATATTTGGGGCGGCAGCAGCAATCCTGCGTCGCTAGCCAGTATAAGACGTAAAAGTGGCGAAGAAAAAAAGCCTCTGGACGAGAAACCACAGGCGCAACCTGAGAATTTAGATTTAACGCAAGAAGCTCTTGCGGCGGATGATACTAGCGAGCAAAATTCTGCGACTCGGAATTCTATAGAGCAAAATTCTACTTTTGCAAAACAGAATTTCACACCACAGAATTCTGTGGAGCAAAATTTAGCTTTTGCAGCTCAAGGCTTGGATGAAGAAAATTCTATTTTGCGAGATTCTGCTGCGACAGGCTCTAGCGAGCAAGATTCTAACGCTAAAAGTTTGAATTCTACCGAAAATGCTGCGAACTCGCAGAATTTTGTGGAGCAAAATTCCACTTGGCAAAATTCAGCTTCCTCAAATTCCGATAGAATTAACTCTACGCAAAGCTCAGCAAGGCAGATCTCAGCGGCTAAGGCTTATGATTTAAATAAAGCCTACGTATTTTATATGTTCCTTGGGCCTTTCGGCGCGCATAGATTTTATCTTGGGCGTATAATCTCCGCGATTTTTCAGCTTTTAGGCGGCTTACCATTTCTCATCTGGCTCTTTTTAATAGTAGTTACCGTCATGTGGACGAGTATAGAAGGTAACGATCTGTTAGCGCTTATAAACTCGTCTCGTCCGGATTTGGGTGTGCAAGCATCAGACCTAAAAGATATAGAACAGGGCTTTTTTCATTTTATGGTTATTTTCTCGGTGCCCAATGTTTTATTTTTGATTTGGCTTGTTAGCGACTTTTTTAGGTTGCCTGAAATGGTGCGAAAGCTAAATGCCTCCGTGGGTGTGGGAGATATTACCTATCTTTATGCGGACGATGTTATGGAATGTGGCGAGAGTCTATCTAATGCCGAAACCGCTCTTTATATAGCATTTGGACTTGAGGTACTAAGTGCAGTGAGTGGATATATTAAAAATGCGGACAAGGCTGGTGCACTACAAGGTATCGGGATTATTTTGGTAATATGTTTAGCTGTAGGGCTATATTTTTTAGCGCGCGCAATACGCAGCACGGATTTGCTATCAAATGCTGCGATTGCTGGAGTTTTTTCGACTATAAGTGCGTTAATCATCGTATTTATAGGCTTTGGGCTTTTTAAGCCTTCTGTCTTTGCACTGTGTGTTTCTTGCGTGTGCATGTTGGTATATTTGATTTATCGGTTATTAATTAGCAAGGAGCTTTATGATTGTAGTGGCGAGAAAGACTATTTGAGAGCGTTTTATGTTATCGCAGCTACGGAGATGATAACTCTAGTTCTTGCGATACTTGGCTCGCAGCTTTTAGTTCTAGTATCCACCATAGGTCAGGTTGTCGCAGCAGTTCTAAATGTTTCGGCGGTTTATGGCACTAGAGAGGTTACCGCTTCAAAAGGCGGCTACAATCTAGCGAATCTGGCGTATCACGTAAGGCAGATGAACGGACGGGAGTTTTAGGTATTTAAATTTAAGGGGCGATTAGTATAATCCTACATTATTTTAAAAAAGGAGTTTAAAATGACTTTTATGGAGTCCGTGCAAACTTGCGTCAAGCAAAAATACGCCGCATTTAGCGGGCGAGCATCGAGGTCGGAGTACTGGTGGTTTTTTCTATTTACCGTGCTTGGCGGGATTGTTTTGAGCTTGATAGATGGCGTTTTAGGCACTACGATAGGGTATAATCAAATAATAGCCGGCAAAATCGTCCATCAAGAAATCGGCATTATAGATGCGCTTTTTCAGCTAGCTATGCTCGTGCCAGCCATCGCCGTATCGGTCAGGCGACTACATGACACCGATAGAAGCGGCTGGTTTTTTCTGCTTATTTTAACGCCGATAGTGGGTGCTTTTTTCGGCGATATCGGGCTTTTGGTATCATTTGTGGGTTGGATAGTGCTGCTTGTATTTTTCGTGCAGCGCGGCGATAGCGGGTCCAATCGCTTCGGATACGATCCGCTATGATAAAGCTCTAAAGATTTGCGGAATTTTAGAATTCTAAAATTCCGTGCAGATAAAATTCTTTGTATTATCACTTAAAATTCTATGCATAAGTACTTTGCAGCGCTAAATTTTTCTTAGAATAAGCTTTTCAAATCCTCTTTAATTGATTGCCGTTATCTGTAACTTAGAATTTTTATATTATAATGGCGCTCAAAATTTTATTTCGGAAAGGATGAAAATGAAAGAGAGAGTCGAGGCGCTGTTCGCGCAAAACCCTAAAATTTCGATCGCGCAGATCTGCAAGGAGCTCGGCGCGAAGGAGATCGACGTGCTGCTAAACCTGCCCGAGCGCTTCGGAAAGAGCGCGGGCGGCGATAAATTCGGCGAGGTCATTAGGGAGCTTGAGAGCTGGGGTGAGGTGCTTTTCGTAAAAAATACGCCGAGCTTCATAATCGAGTTTAAAACCAAGATCCCAAGCGGCAAAAGCGCGCGCGGATTTTATAATTTCGGCATGGGCGCAAACGGCGATGAGGCGCACGGGCTAGGCATTTTGGCGGGGCATCTAAAGACGGATGAGATCGATAAGATCATCCTCGTTACACAGACTTTCATGGGGATGCTCTCGAAATTCGTGGGCTTTTACGACAAAGCGGGCGAGAATATCTTTAAAATTTACGTCTCGCGCGACGAGAAAGGACAGCTTCTAGCCGAGCAAGACGCGAAATTTGAAGCGTTAAAAGCCGCGATTTAGCGCTCGCGCAAAACTCGTCTTGCGTAAAATTTTGCTCTTGCGCGGGCATTTTAGGCTTGATCTCGCCTTTTGCGCGCGAGATCAAATCCGTAGAATTCTACTGCGAAATAACACTGCGCACGCTTCTATGCGCTCGCGCAAGACCCGCCTTGCTCTGCTCGCTCATCGCTTGCTTAACGGCGCGTTGAAATTCTACGAGGCGCCAACTAAGGCGCTTTAAGCTAGCCAATAAGCTTTCGGGCAAAATTTTAAATTATCGTTGATGATGAAATTCCAAACTCGCCTCGTCGCTATTTGCGTCTTAAGGCGTTTGGAATTTCACTAGTCAGCTTGCGCCTACTTTATTTGAAGCGGAATTTTGCCGCTTTAAATAGCCATTCTTTTCAAATTTACTTTCAACAATCTGCTGCTAAATTTTCAAAAATTTTATTTATATTATCTTTGTATTGCTTATCGTCAAATTCTAAATTATTATTCGTAATTTTCCGCCCGGTAATATCTCCAAGCTCCATAAGATACTGCTTGAACTTTTCTAAAAATTTATCTACGTTCGCCTTTTTATCGTAGCCCCACTCATCTGAGCTAAAATGAATATACGCGATAATTTTTTTGCTTTTAAGATAATATTTCGGTTGATAAATTCCTGATTTCGGAAAATATCTCGACACTTCCCCGCTCAAACAAAGGCAAATATCGATCTTTTGCAGCGAGCGCATTTCAAAATCGTTAAAAATCCTTTTAATCTCTTTTCTTGCCGCTCTTATAATATCCGGCATATAGATCGGCACATCATCCGCCCCGCCGATAACGGCATTTATGTTAAATTTCACACGGCACCTCGTCCTTAAATTATAAAGTGATATTATTCAAAATTTTGGCTCATTATATCATCTTCATAATATTTATTGAGCGTCGGGGTTACCCGGGGTTTTAAATCGGTTATATTTTTTATCAAAACAGACCCGAATAAAGATAAAATTTTATAAAATCTACCGTTTTAATTTCATATCTCAAAAACTTTCCGCCGCCACGCAAGGAGCGTCAAATTTTAAAATTGAAATTTTATACGTTAAGCTTAAAGCCTACAAAACTCCGATATTTAGGGCAATGCAGACCTGAATTTTTATCTTTTACTGCTATAATTCTCTCAGAAATTTAAATCTTAAGATTAAAAAGTATTCTTAAGAATTTTATAAGACGGAGGAGATCTTGAATAGATTGATTTTGAAGATTTATGCGTGGCAAAATACCGCTACGCCGTGGTTTTGGCTCTTTGTGATAAGCGCAGGCTATCTTGCGGTATCGTATTTTTTCTTTCAGCGCTGCCTTTTTATGTCGCCTACGCAGACGAGCGCCCTCGTGCGTCTGGGCTTTGCCGTAGCGGGCGTGGGCGCGCTCATCGGCCTACTGATGCCGTTTAGCTTCATAACAAGGCTCATTGCTTACGCGCTTGGCTTTGCGGGCGCGATATATGGGTTTACGCAAAGCTCCGCGCCGCACACCGCCGCAGATACGGCAAATTGCCTCTCGTCACCTGCATTTCCTTTTGCGGCGCCGCTTGATAGCCTGCTATCGGAGCTATTTCGCCCCGCAAGCTGCACGGGTACTCCGTCCTTTCCCGCAGGCACCGCGCTTAGCGATGTGCAGAGCTTTTTTGGCGGATTTTACGGCGAGGGGTTTTATCTGGTGCCGAGCATAAAATTTGCAGACGCGGCGCAGTGCGCGCAGGTAGCGTTTGCGGCATTCGCGGCCGTTTTGGTCGTGATGTTTGTGGGCTTTTTATACGGAAGATTTACGAGAAGTTTTTAAAATTTTAAGAAAGGATAAGCATGAAGTTTTTAAATTCTATTGCGGCTGCGGCGGCTCTTGCGGCTGCGATCGCAAGCTACGCTGGCGCCGAGGTTAAGGCGGGCGAGACGCTTTACGGCACGGTGCTAAAGCAGGTAAGCGTAAGCGGCGATTTGTCGCACAAGGACGGCAGGCTGCTGCCTACAAACGCCATAGAGGTCTTGGAGGTTAAGGACGGAGTGGTGAAATTTTCGCTCACCGGCTATCAAAATCCAAAGGCGCCGAACGTTATTTATTTCACGCCTAAAGCGCGCATAATCGCGGTGGCGTTTTCGAAGCAGGCTAAATTTCAAAGCGAGAGCTTGGGCGAAGAGGACGGCTTTAATAAAGTTAAAATAACCGCCTACACCGATGAGGGCGCGCTAAGCGGCGACGTGGATAAAATTTTCGCGGGCGCTAAAGAGAAATTTGAAGCCTCGTGTAGCGTCTGCCACGCTCTGCATCAACCCGTCAGCTACGAAGCAAACAGATGGCCCGGCTACATAAAATCGATGCTTTCGCGCACGCCTATCAGCAAGGATGAGAGCTGGACGGTGGTGCAGTATCTGCAAAAGCACTCCAAGGACGTAAATTTAAAGGATATGAAATGAAAAGACGAAATTTTTTAAAGCTCGGCGCGGCGGTCTCTGCGCTTCCGCTCATCCCAAGCTCGATGCTCGCGGCGGATAAGCTTACCGCGCTTAAGAAAAACGGCGAAATTTTAACCGCGGCGCGGTGGGGAATTTTAAAAGCGAGCGTCAAAAACGGCAAGATCGTAAAATCCGCGCCGTGGAAGATCACCTCTAAAATTCCAAATACGCTTCAAAATACGATGGCGGATCTCGTTTATAACACGCGCATCAAAGCGCCGATGGTGCGAAAATCCTATCTCGCCGATCCCGATAATCCTAAGCCGGAGCTTCGCGGACTTGACGAATGGGTCGAGGTAAAATATGAAGACGCGATCAAGCTCGTCGCGCGCGAGCTTAAAAAGACGCGCGAGCAAAAGGGCGCGGACTCGGTGTTTGCGGGTAGCTACGGCTGGCAGAGCACGGGCAACGTGCATGTCTCAAGGACGCTGCTTCATAGATTTATGAATTTAAGCGGCGGCTTTACGGGCGTCACGGGCGATTACTCTACGGGAGCGGCGCAGGTCATAATGCCGCACGTAACGGGCTCAAATCAGGTCTATGAGCAGCAAACCTCGTGGCCGGTGGTGCTTGAAAACTCTAAAGTTGTAGTCTTTTGGGGGCTAAATCCGATCTCTACGCTTCGCGTGGCATGGACGAGCTCGGACGAGCAGGGATTTAAGTATTTCGAGCAGTTAAAAAACAGCGACAAAGAGATCATTATCATTGATCCAATCAAAACCGTAAGCGGCAAGTATTTCGAGGGTAAAGCGCGATGGATCGCCCCTCGCCCTAACACTGACGTAGCGATGATGCTAGGCATGGCGCAGCATCTCTACTCGCAGGGCAAGTACGATAAGGAATTTTTGCAAAACTACACCGTGGGCTTTGAAAAATTCGTGCCGTACCTCACGGGGCAGAGCGACGGCGTGGCTAAGACGCCCGAGTGGGCTAGTGAAATTTGCGGCATTGGCGCGGATGTGATAAAAGAGCTTGCGATAAAATTTTACGAAAACCGCACGATGATAATGGCGGGTTGGGGTATCCAGCGCGCTCATCACGGCGAGCAGGCGCACTGGATGATCGTAACCCTATGCGCGATGCTAGGGCAGATCGGACTTGCAGGAGGCGGCTTTGGCTTTAGCTACCACTACGCTAACGGCGGCGCGCCTACTTGCGCGGGCGGCGTGATCGGCGGAATGAACGCGGCAAGCGTCGGCGTCGTTAAGGACGGCAAATTTTTAGGGCTTGCGCAGGATCAGAAGCAAGGCGGCGAAGCAGCCCAAGCATGGCTGGTAAATACGGCGAAGGTTGCTTTCCCTCTAGCTCGTATCGCGGACGCACTGCTAAATCCCGGCAAGACGATCGACGCGAATGGCGCAAAGATCACTTATCCGAAGATCGATTTTATCTACTGGGTCGGCGGAAATCCGATCGTGCATCATCAAGACACCAACACCAACATCAAAGCTTGGCGCAAGCCGCGCACCATCGTAGTAAATGAAATTTACTGGACGCCGACTGCTAAGATGGCGGACATCGTGTTTCCGACCACGACGGAGTATGAGCGCAACGACATCACGATGAGCGGAGACTACTCCAATATGCATATAATCCCGATGAAGCAGGTCGTCGCCAAGCAGCACGGCGCGAAAGATGATTATCAAATTTTTACCGACCTTTGTAAGGCTTATGCAGACGGGCTTGCCGAGGTTTATACAGACGGCGGCAAAACGGAGATGGATTGGATCAAAGAATTTTACGAAGGAGCGGCAAGCGCCGTGAACGCAAACACCGCTTTAGGCATTCAGATGCCGAGCTTCGAGCAGTGGTGGGAGAAAAACGAGCCGACGGAATTTTACGAAACGCCGGAGAGTGCTGCGTATGTGAGCTTTGAGGATTTTAGAAACGATCCCGTTTTGGAGGCTTTGGGAACGCCTAGCGGGCTGATTGAAATTTACTCCGATACGATAGAGGCTATGAACTACAAAGATTGCGGCGCGCATCCGATGTGGTTCGAGCCCGTCGAGTGGCTCGGGATGAAGGATAAGCCTGCGAAATTTCACCTGCTTAGCATCCATCCGTATGACCGCTTGCATTCGCAGCAGAGCAACACCTCAAATCGCAAAAGATACGCCGTCGCGGATCGCGAGCCGGTGCTAATAAATACCGAGGACGCTAAGGAGCTCGGCATAAAGCAGGGCGATCTAGTGCGCGTGTATAACGCTCGCGGTGAAATTTTAGCGGGAGCCAACGTAAGCGACGACATAATGCGCGGCGTGGTGCAGATCTTCGAAGGCGCGTGGTACGATCCTAACGCCGAGGGGCTTTGCAAAAACGGAAATCCGAACGTGCTTACGATCGATCTTCCTACGAGCGAGCTTGCCAACGGCAACATCTCTCACACGGCGTTAGTAAATATCGAGCTTTATAAACACAAGGCGGGCGAGGATATCAAACTAACCGCGTTTATGCCGCCTAAGGGGGCGAAGTAGGGATTGGGAGCGGTTTAGGTTTTAAGACTGGCTCATTGCTGGCTTGGACTAGATACGCCAATCCTCTACAGGCTTTAGCCAAACTCGCCGTGGTTTTGCTACGGCGAGGCATATCAATTTCGACTTGCCGCGGCTTTATATAGTCGCGGCTGTGTATCGGGACCAATTTGCTTGCTACAGCCTCGCGACTTCAACGATAGGTCACGGAGCTGATTTAAATTTTATAGCCTTGCGCTTGCAGTGATGACTGAGTTGATTTGATTTATCGTAACTTTGAGCTGTGGCAGGCTGGAGATAACAGCAAGCAATATTTGCCTCGCCGCCCTACTCTCTATTTGCTCGTGAAATTCTCGCTAAATTTAAGAACTTGCCGTTTGGACTAAAATTTCAATCTAAACTAAAAAATCGCCTAAGCTTCCATTTAAAATTTTTCTTCGGAATTTGTGTATCACTAAAATCGTCGCTGTAAATTTCGTTTTTATCGGTGAAATAGCCGCTATTTTGAGCCTGCGGTATAAAGTCGGTCCGATCTTCTATTTTTACGTTTAGCGCCTTGAAATATTGCAGCAGCTCATAATACTCTTTTGTAGATACGGCATTTATTAAAAAGTAATTTCTGTTGTTAAATTTAACGACAAAATTTCTTTTTAACAGCCAAAGGGGCTCCGAGCTCTTTTTGAGCTTGTAAATTTTATACGGCAGAGCAAATATTAAATATAGCATTAGATGCTTTATATAAAGAGCAAGTTTGCCTATATGAACGCCTATACTTGAATATCTATATAACTCATACGAGCTTAAATAATGGAACCTGCCGTAAGAGTTTTCTAGTTCGCATACTACGCAGAAATGAACGCTAGATATATTTGCGGACGGATCGGGGGCTATTTTGGTTTCGGAAATTATGCTATCTTTCATATCTATATTTTCGACGTAGCGGATCAGGCTGTTTGAAAAATAAAAATAGCTCGGATTTTTAGAAAAATTTTGCTCCGCCGAAATTCTTAGCCATATGAAAGAATATGTCACAAAAATTAAAGAAACGATACCGAAAGCGCTAAATTTTCCCGTAGTGCCAGTCGTAATAAGATCATGACCCAAAAGCGAAAAACCCAATATGCAAGTAAATATGCTCCAGGAAAATACATGATAGACGGTGTAATCGTTTATGATCAATGGCTCCTTATCGTAATCTCTCATAAATCCCCGTTTTGTAAAATTTTTGGCACATTATAACGCTTTATTCTCATAACGTATTAAAATTTAAAGTCGTTTTGACCATTTAAATTTTTAAGTTCGTTATTAGGTAGAATTTTAAAATTCTACCCCACTTCGCCTTCTTTGCCGTATTTTGCCAGTCGTTGCATTTACATAAATGCAACGCGATGAGTTTAAAACGAAATATGCATACTAAGCGCGATTATGCATAAAAGCAGCGCCAACGGGACATAGACAAAGCGCCCGATATCATACCAGAGCTTGCCGCGAGCCCTCTCTGCGCCCAGATTGATCTCATCTAAAATTTCATTCCGCTTAATCACCCAAAACCACGATATCGCGCCGATTACCGCTCCGATCGGGATGATGTAGATCGAGACGAAGTCCATCCATGGCCCCCATGAGTTTATCGCTTCCATACCAAGGCCCGCACCCAGGCAGATCGCGCACAATAACGCAAGCGTGAAGGCGCGGCTTAGCCTTGGAAACTTATGCATTAGCGATTCGGCGACTACTTCGAACATATTTTGAAGCGATGAAATTCCACCAAAAATCACGGCGGTAAATAAAATCACCGCAAAAATTCTACCACCTGCCATATCTTGTAAAATTTTAGGCAGAGTTACGAAAAGTAGCTTAGGCCCCGCCGCAGGATCCATTCCATAAGCAAATACTGCAGGGATCATCACTAGCGCAGCTACCATCGCGGCTAGCGTGTCAAATAGCGCGGTATTTTTCGCCGCAGATACGACGTCTTCGTCCTTGGATAGATACGCGCCATAGACGATCATACCCGAGCCCGTAATCGATAGCGAGAAAAACGCCTGTCCCATCGCAGAAATCCAAACCATCGGATCTGCTAGCTTAGTAAAATCGGCGCCGAAAAGAAACGCATATCCGCCTGCAGCGCCTTGCAGTGTCGCGACCCTAATTGCCAAAATTGCAAATAGCACGAAAAACAGCGGCATCATAATTTTATTCGTTTTTTCGATGCTTTTGGCGCCGAAAAACAGCGTCAGCAACGTGCCTGCAACGATTATGCAGTGATAAGGTACCACGGAGTAGGGCGTCAGGGCAAAAGAGTTGAACCACGTATCGGTATTTTCGCTCATTAACGAGCCGTCTATGGCTTGGATTAGCGCTTTTAGAACGTAGGCGATGATGACGGCATAGCCCACTGCGATACACATCGAACCGGCAAGTGGCAACCAGCCGATAACCTTACCGATAGCGCCCAGTCCGCGGCTTTTCCACGCGTATTCGTATGAGCCCAGCGTGCCTGTTTTGGCGCGGCGACCGATCGCGTATTCGGCACTTAGGCCTACATATGAAAACAGCGCTACGAAAAAAACGTAGATTAGCAGGAATGCGCCACCGCCGTTCGTGCCGAGTTTATAAGGGAAGCCCCAGACATTTGCCATACCTACGGCGGAGCCCACGCAAGCGATGATGAAAGCCCAACGTGATGAGAATTTGTGTTTTGTCATAAAGCCATCCGTGTGAAAAATTTTCATTATGGTAGCAAAAAGGAATTTAAGATTTATTTATGCGGAATTTTAAGACGTGCCGATTTGATTACTTAGGAATTTTTAGAATTTAAAATCGCAGATATTTAAAGCAAGATTGGCGGAATTTTACGATCAAAATCGATAGAGTTAATTCTGCGATACTGCGCGGCAAAATTTTATCTTTGATAATTTTAGAATTTTTTCGTGAAATTCCACACTTAGGCTTTAGCTTTAAAATTCGCTTAGCCCGGGCTTATAGTAGGGCTTGCTATTTAAGTTGGCCGAGAAATTTAGATCAATTAGAATTTTAAAATTCCGCAAAATTTTGAAATTTTTAAAATTTACGATCTCGCAAAATTTGAAAGAAGGCTATCAATAATTTTATCTAGCGCCGCTCTGGCAGAATTTTCGCGGTAGAATTTCGCCTTTCGTTTACAGCGCGCATAGGGCTTATAAATAGCACTTTTGTAAACCTTACAGGGCGCGGGCATTCCTCTGCCCGCTATTAGGGCATCTATGTGATAGCAGCAAAAAATTTTTACCTGAGATGAGAATTAGCCGCGTCGCAAGCGGCAACGCGCTTGAAATTTCCGGCACGCAGCATCACAGAGCGAATTTTATTAACCCATACTTTGGCTTAGTTATTTTTCTCCGCTTCTTCGTTTTCTTGCGGCTGCGCGACTGCTTTTTTGATCGCTTTTACGAGCGAAACTCTTGTGCCATCCATTCGCAGCACTTCGTAATCGCAGTTTTCATCGCTTATTTTATCGCCGATTTCAGGTAGGCTGCCGAAGAGATTAAAGACGTAGCCGCCGATCGTTAGCTGCTCGGTCTCTTCGTCGAAGTCAATGCCCATCACTTCCTCGACGCCTTCGATCTCGAAGCGGCCTCTAAACTCAAAGGTGTTCTCGTCGATACGTTTGAAATTTTGCGCATTCGCGTCGTGCTCGTCGTTGATGTCGCCAAAAATTTCTTCTATGATGTCTTCCATCGTCAAAAATCCCGCAGTGCCGCCGTATTCGTCGATGACGAGCGCGGCAAAAATGCGCTGCTTATTCATCATCGGTAAAATTTTAGAGATTGGGCTGTTTTCAGGCACGATGATGAGTTTGCGCACGATTTTATCGAAGCTTTTATCTCCTTTTTGCTGGATGATGTCGCGGATGTGGATGAGGCCTAGGACGTTATCCTTGCTGCCGTCGATATACGGAAAGCGCGTAAATTTCGACTGCAATACGGTTGCATAGTTTTCGTCGTAGCTTTTTTGCTTATTTAGGCATATGAGATCGCGCCGTGGCGTCATTATCTCTTTAGCGACCGTGTCGCTAAAATCGACGGCGTTTTTGATGATCTCGGTCTCGAGGCTATCGAGTACGCCGCCTTTTAGGCTCTCGCTTGCGATGATTTTGATCTCTTCGTCCGAAAGCGCAAGCTCGCTCTCTTTGGCAGGCTTTACGCCGATGATTTTAAGCGAGACGGCAGCGATGAAGTCAAACGCTTTTATGATCGGAAAAAACATAATCCAAAAAATATGAAGCGGCCTAGAGATAAAAAGCACGATCTTCTCAGTTTTAGCAATAGCGATGGATTTTGGCACCAGCTCGCCGAGCACAACGTGAAATAACGTAACGAGCGTAAAAGATATGACGAAGGCGATCGTATGTGCCGCCGCTCCGCCGCCTATACCGATGGATCTTAGCGGCAGCTCGATCAGTCTTGATACCGCGGGCTCACCGATCCAGCCGAGGGCGAGCGAGCTTATCGTAATGCCTAGCTGAGTGGCGCTGAGATAGGTGTCAAGGGAGTTTGAAATTTTAAAAGCGAGCTTTGCGTTTGGAATTTTATCCTTGATAAGCTCTTCGAGGCGAGACTTTCTGACTTTGACGATTGAGAATTCCGAAAGAACAAAAAAAGCATTCATAAAGATGAATACAAAAGCTAAAACTAACATTAAAACCGAACTGTCCGTGTCCAAATTTTTTATCCTTTGAAATTTAAAAATAAATATTTATGATTATATCTAAAAACGCTTTAAAATCCAAAAGATATGGAAAATGCCTCGCGCCCGTGCGTAGAATTCTGCGGAGTTGAAATTTTACTCCTTTTATCGCGTAAAATTTCATCTGTCCGCGCGAGACCTACCGCCGCGCAAAATAGCGCTAAATTCTGCTACCCGGCCGAATAAATTTTATTTTCATACCGGGCTGCGGCTGCAAAATTTCATTTGTATACGGCCGCAGCGAAATTCTATCTGCGCCCGAAGGGGCAAAATTTTACTCCAAATTTCGTCGCGCTTAAAATCGTAAAATTTCGCGCCGCAGAATTCTGTAGCGACGGACATTTCGGCTTTCTATGCGACAGAATTCCGTCCGGCGCTTGCGTTTTGAAATGAAATTTTGTCTCGGCGCAGATCATATTTATCGCGCGTATTGGTGGAATTCTGCGGTAATTTAAAATTTCGCGCTGCGACAGATCTTTGTTGCGGCGAGATTTTATCGCGATAGAGCTTTGGCGCGGCGGCGGATAATCCTAGCGCCGCACGCAAGCCCATTAAGAAATTTAAATGCGACGATAAAACCTGCTACTTAAAAAACCTCAGCGCGCAAACTCTTGCGAAATTTTAAATCGCAAGACTATCTATTTCTTGTGGCAGCCTCGTAAAGCGGCAAGACTTTCGGCATCACCTCTTTTAGATCGGCGATGCGATCGTCGTTTGAAGGGTGCGTGGACATAAATTTAAGCGGATGGCTCTCATTTAGCTTGTTCATCTTCTCCCAGACGTTTATCGCCGCCCTTGGATCGTATCCTGCGCGCGCCATCAGCTCAACGCCCATCAGATCAGCCTCCGTCTCATGCGTGCGCGAAAACGGCAGCGTGAAAGTGTACTGCGCCGCCATGTTCAAAGCTGCTGAGCCCAGATCTCCAAGCCCTGCTGCGGAGCTTGCTACAGCGATACCGACATCTTTCATCTGTTCAGTTGAGGCTCGCTCGCGGCTGTGTTCGCGCAGTGCGTGCGACATCTCGTGCCCCAAAATAGCAGCTAGCTCGGCATCGGTAAGCTTAAGCTTTTCGATGATGCCCGTATATACGACGATGCGACCGCCAGGCATACACCAAGCATTGATCGTAGGGTCGTTGATGACGTTTACCTGCCAGTTCCATTTCAGTGCGTCTTTGCGAAATGCGCCGACTTGAGCGATTAGGCGCTTCGAGATGCCTCTAACGCGATCAGTTAGCTTTTTATCGGTATTTAGGACATGTTTGGCGTTTGCTTGGGCGGTAATCTGCCTGTAGGCAAGCGCGGCACTTTGATCCATTTCAGCTTCGCTTACGGTGATGAATTGCGAGCGGTCGATGCCTACGGCGCCGCCTTGCGTGGTGCTCGCGCAGCCGGTAAAAATCATCATCGCAGCAAAGGATATTAAAAGAGCTAATTTTTTCATCTTTTCTCCTTAAAATTTTGCGGCGATTTTAGCGAAATTTGATTAAATTTTTAGAATTTTATTTTGGATTGCCGGATTTTGCAGGCGCGATCTATTTGGAATTTGCCGTAAAATTTAAGGACGCCCGTCGCCTTTAAAATAGAATTAGGCTTTGTAATTTAGCGATAAAATTTAGCGGTGATTTCGCAGAATTTTATCACGGCGTAAACGAGGCATTGCTATGTGAAAGTAGTGGATTTATCCAAATCCAAGTGCGACGTTGTATAAATAAGGCGCCTCTACGCCCAAATAGAGCGGGGGCGCGGTTTTAAATTTATGCTGCGTAGGCTACGATAAATCCGGCGGAATTTTATTTGCACTAAGCGCTCAATTTGGGCGGATAAGAGCAATTTGAAATTTACATAATCAAATCGCGCGATAAAATGGGCTTGGATATCGCTATGATTTGAGATGAGTCGCGTTAGTATTTTGTGGTGCATAAATTCTAATTGTTAGCTTAGTGATAGCCCTTCACATCGCATCTTATGCTGCAGTGGAATCGCGTTTTATTAGAATTGAAATGATCGCAGAAATGCCAAACGCCACATACGCCTTTTTGTAGAATTTATCTCGTGGGATTTCATTTGCGCGCGTCGGGATAAAATTTCAAACTGCAAATCGTGCCATATCACTTTGAGGCGGAATTTTAATTTTATGCGTTTAGAATTTTAAAATTCGGCTACGCAAATCTACGCGATGAAATTTCAAGCTTAAAAATCCGCGCCGTTTTTGGAATTTTATATATGCTCTGACAGCTATAAAATTTTGCACTTAGAATTTTATCACTGCGGCAAGATTTGGTTGGACCGGGGTCTCGCATCGCCGTAGGATTTTTGGCGGCACGGAATTTTGCAGCGCGCATCTAAATTTAGTTATGCAAAATTCGTAAAATTCTTTATCGGCATGGAATTTTACAGCGCCGTTAAAGCGCATAAAGAATTCTGCGCGGGCCTCGCAAACTCTAACGAAAGCTCCTTTCTTTTAGGGTACGCGAGCTTTAAGGCATGCTAGTAAATTTTGCAGCGCAAAGCAGTGAGCGCTGAGTGTTTACCGCTAGGGATTTTGCGCCTGCGGCGCCCATTTAGTCCTTTTTGGACTTTAGCTTGGCGATCGTCTCTTTTGCGGCCTCGTAAGCCTTAGCGCTCATCTCGCGCGCCCTTTCGCTTACGTTTTTGGCGACCTCGGAACTTTTTAGCTCGGCAAATTTTTGGCTCATCTTCTTTTCAAATTCGCTAAGCTCTTTTTTGATTGCGTCCAGTTTCTCGTCCAGATCGAGGTTTTCGATGATTTTGGCGCTTTTTTGGCTCAGCTCTTGAGTGATTTCGCGCGCTTTGGCGCTCGCCTTTTTCGCGCGCTCGCCAAGCTCGATCTCACCGATTTTGGCGCTTAGTTGCTCGGCAAGATCGCTTGAAATTTTTCTAAATTTAGCCAGGTAGCCGCCGAATTCTTCATCGGCGATCTTGGCGATCTCGCTTTTGGCGGGCTCCTCCGAGCTTGCGACCGCGTCGCTTAAAACCGCGCTAAATAGCTCGCTCATCTGCGAAATTTGAAGTCTTTCGTTCTCTAGGCTCTGTGCGTCGCTTGCTGGCGAGAAACTTAGCTCGTCGCGGTATCTCTCGGCGGCTTTATTTATGCCGTCGTAGCAGCCTAAAATCGCGCCTCTAATCAGCGCAGAGGCTGTATTTTTGCTCTCGTTTGCGACGAAAATCGCGCGATTTATGATGATTTTTGAAATTTCTTTCGTGCGGAATTTCGTAAATTCTCCGTCGCCGATAGCCGAAAATGCGATGTTTTTCGCCGTCTCGTGCGCGGTATCCTCGATGTCGGTGCCGCTTTCGAGCACGCTTATGAAGGCCAGTTCGCTCGCTTCTTTCAGCACGTCCGCAAGCGGAAGTTTGCTCGCAATCGCTCGCTGTAGCGCCGCGCCTATGCGCTCTTTTGCTTCTGTTTCGCTTGCGTTTTGCAGCGCGGTATCCAGATCGTCGTAGCTGCGCAAAACAAGGGTTTTAATCGCCTTTTGTTTACAAGCGATCTTTTTGCGCAGATCGTCGTAGTTGTAGATGAGCTTGTAAAGCCCCTGCTCGTCCTCGTCGCACAGCGCCTTTTTAACGCCGTTAAGTAGGGCTTCTGCCGTCTCATCGCTAAGCGCGCCCGCGTCTTTTAACTCGGCTGCGAAGTCTAGGATTAATTGCGTGCTTTTGGCGCTTTTACTCTCGTCGTCAAGCTCACACAAAGCCTTCGTGGCTTCTTGCAAGGCGAGCTCTTGCACATATGAGGCTAGCTCGGCTTGTGAAATTTGCGCGAGATCGGCGCCGAATTTTTTGGTTATTGCTTCTTTCATTTCATCTCCTGTCACAATACATATTTAAAGTGGGCTTTTAGGCGCTCGAAAATTTCGTTTCGATGCAAGTCGTCTTTAACGAAAACGCTTACGTTGAAGCTCATATATTTGCCGCCGTTTGAAAAGCGTGAAAAGTCTATTTTGTAATCTTCGCCCTTTAAAATTTCATCGATCTGCTCACGCTTTTGGGTAGCCGCGTCTAGGACTACTTTGTATTCCCAAAAGAGTGGATAGTCGATTTTGGGCTTTTCAGCTCCTAGTATACACGCCACTCTTGCCCCCCTCTTTACGCTGCAACACGACGTCGGTGATCTGCATCGATTTATCTATCGCTTTTAGCATATCATAAATTGTCAGTAGCCCCACGCTCACGCCCGTTAGCGCCTCCATCTCGACGCCCGTTTTGCCCGTGATTTTCACAGTTACAAAAAGCTTAAATGCGCACTCGCTCGCAAGCTCCTCAATATCGGTTTTAATCGAAGTAATCGTAAGCGGATGGGTCATTGGTATGAGTTCGCTCGTCTTTTTAGCGCCCATTATCGCGGCAACGACGGCGGTTTGAAGCACGGGACCTTTTTTGGCAGTGTTTTGCTTGACGGCGGCAAACGCCTCCGCGCTCATTCGTATGATGCCGCTAGCGGTGGCTACACGCTCGCTATTATCCTTAGCGCCGACATCCACCATGCGCGGCATATTGTTTTCGTCGATATGTGAAAGCATAAAATTCCTTGTAGTTTTTGGCGGGATTATAGCAGAATTTCGGGCATAAAAAAAGCCCGAGCTTTTAAACTCGGGCTTCATACAAAAAGGAGGTTTTATCTTGTCGGACGAGAACGATTATACTACCTAAACAGTAAATAGAAATAAAATATATCCTTTTTAGGCAAACTCTTTCGCGCTTAATTTATAGCCGTTTTTAAAATTTAATGGCATGCTATGGCGCGCTGTGCGGGCATTTGAATGGGCGGTAAAACAAAACGGAGTCAAAGAGCGACTAAATTTAAAGCGGACGTTAAAGAGCAAAGATAAAATTTAAAGCAGAGTTTGTGGTTATTTTAGCTCAATATGGGCGATCAAAAGAGCGGAGCAGGGCGCTATGTCGCGGCAGCATAAATAAAATGCTACAAAGAAGCGGCTTAAATTAAACGCCGTCTTGCTCTAAATTTAAGCTCGTTTTGCCTAAGCTCAATGCCTCGCGCGCAATACAGCATAAATTTAAACCCTTCACGCGAGCGTTAAACGGCGCAGGCGCGGATTAAAATAGCGCGCGCAAATTTAAACATCGTCGCGCAAAATCCGGCCTGCGTTTGAAATTTATCCTCGTTTAAATTTTAAACGTTTTTAGCAGGCCGCCTAAGCTTAACCCCTTGTCTTCGCCGTTTGCGCCGCCTCCTAAAAGATCGCCCAAAAAGCTACTTGCGTCGTTGATATCGATTTTGCCGTCGCCGTTGAGGTCGAGCTTGGCGCTTGCGATTTTGCCGATCAGCGCGCTAAAATCTACGCCTTTGCTATCGACGGCATTTGCTTGTACGTCCTCGCCGCCGCCCAAAAGTCCGCCCAGCATCGAGCCCAGCGAGCTAGATCCGCCGCTTTCGTTTTTGCTTAAAAAATTTGAGCTAATGCCCGCAATTATCGCATTTATCTGATCGTCCGGCAGATCCATGCCTAAAAATCTCTCGATAAAAGCGACAGGGCCGCTTTGAAATTCTCTTAAATTTTTATCGTCGCTTTTGAGCGCGGAGACCATATTTACAAGTCCGTTTATGTCCATTTACGCCTCCTTGATCTTGGCTTTCGGGGCCTGTTTTACGATAAGATCTATTACCTTTAGGGCGTCCGCCTTAGCCTCAAAATCCTTGCTAACGGCGATGATCTGTCCGTTGCTAGCCGTTAGGCGGAAGCGAACCTTGCCGGCTTTATCGGTGTAAAGCTCAAATTTCGGATTGTTTAGCTTTTCGCCGCCTACGATTTGATCCTCGATCTTATTTAGCGCGGCGTTTTTTGCGACGCTTTCGATGCCATTTTTGCAAGCGGCCTTGCTCGTATAAACCTCGGAGGTACATAGCACGTGCCCGTCATAAAGTAGATCGAATTTGCAGCCGTCTTTGGCGTCTTTGATTAAAAACTCAGCCATTTTTCATCCTTTCGTAGAAGATATCGTTATTTTAGCTAAAATTTTAATAAATATTTTTAATAGGCGCGGAATTTTCTGCTAAAATTGCGCACAAATTTCATTTACAAAGGATCATAATGATAAAGGCTCTACGTTTTAGCTTGATTTTCGCTACTACTTTAGGATTTGGCGCTGATGAGAGCGATGCATTATTTAAGGATATAAGGACGCGTCTGGGTTGCAATCTAGCCGCACAGGACTGCGAGACTAACGCCGGCGGGCGGAAGGCGCTTTTTAGCGTGGCGCGCCATCCGATCGAAGCGGGAGCAAACGAGCTAAAAATAAGCGGAATTTCGCGTGAGCTGAAAAATCCGAGCGTTAAAATTTCGGGCGTGAGTATGAATATGGGCAATGCGGAATTCCCGCTAAAGCGCAGCGCAGACGGCTATGAAGCGACGCTTGATGTTGCAGTGTGCACGCACGCCGTAATGCGCTACAAACTTGAAATTTACGAGGATGGCGAGCCTAGCGGGCTTTTTGTGTATTTTGATCTGCGAAAGCGTGCTACAGATCGAGACCGCGGCGAAGACACGCACTTGCATCACCACGAGCATTAGACGTGCCCAGTTTGTGCGCGGGATAAAATTTGCGCTTCTTTGAGACGTCTGCTAAAATTTACATGCTGCTCGGAGAAAATTTTATAAATTTTAAAGCGCCGCTTGCGATAAATTTTATGTATCTTTCGAGCGACGCCCGTCGCGGGCAGATACGGGTGCCTAAACGAATACGCGAATAGCCGTAGTGATCTAGGCGCGCTTCATTAGGGCGTTTACAAAAACGCCTTTATAAGCGCGCGGCGATTCGCCGTGCATTCGCTTCAAGTGCCGTGTATCCGCTACCGAGGCGCGTCAAATTTAGCCCCTCGCCGCCTTTAAATTTTAAAATTTTTAAAATTCGCTTGCGTTTCATACGCCTAAGCTACGCGGAATTTTGAAATTCCTTGTATAATCTGAAGCAAATTTTAAAATCTAAGGAAAGCCATGCAAATATTAAAACAAAAGCACTTTAGCGGCGAGCGCGCGCTGTTCGGCGCAAAGGATCTACGGATCGAAAATTCTGTCTTCGGCGAGGGCGAGTCGCCGCTAAAACACAGCGCAAATATCGTCACGCAAAACTGTAAATTTGAGTGGAAATATCCGTTTTGGTATGCCGAAAACATTCGCGCGCAGGACTGCTTATTCGACGAGGTCGCGCGCGCAGGGATCTGGTATAGCCGCGGCGTGGTGCTAAAAGACTGCCTCTACGGCGCGCCTAAAGGGCTTCGCCGCGTAAAAGACGCCGCGCTGCAAAACGTGGAATTTCATGACGCGCAAGAGACCTTGTGGCACTGCAGCGACGTCACGCTAAAAAACGTCACCGCAAAGGGCGCGTATTTCGGGCTTGATTGCGAAAACTTAAGTATCGAAAATCTATCGCTCTTCGGAGATTACTGCTTCGATGGCTGCAGAAACGTAACGATCAAAAACTCCAAGCTCCTATCCAAGGACGCATTTTGGAACTGCGAAAATATCGTGGTCGAGGACTGCTTCATCGCAGGCGAATACTTTGGGTGGAATTCCAAAAACGTAACGCTGCGAAACTGCAAGATCGAGAGCCTGCAGGGCTTTTGCTATATGCAAAATTTGCGCTTGCAAGACTGCGAGCTCATAAATACGACGCTAGCGTTTGAATACAGCGACGTCCGTGCCGAAATAAAAGGCGCGATCGATAGCGTCAAAAATCCGAGCAGCGGGCTGATCCGCGCGGCAAGCATCGGCGAACTGATCCTAGATGGCGCAACGGACGCGTCTAAAACTGAAATTATTACTGAATTAAGGGCGTAAGATGGGACTTTTTGATTTTATAAGTGGCAAGGAGAAATACGACTTCGACACTCTGCCGAACCGCCGCGGCACCAAGTCGCTTAAATGGGACGTAGGCGAGAATGAGCTTCCGATGTGGGTCGCGGACATGGACTTTGCCGTAGCGCCCGAGATTATCGAGTCTCTGCAAAAGCGGCTGAACGAGCGGGTTTTGGGCTATTCGCTTGTGGATGATGAGTGGCGCAGCGCATATCAAGGCTGGTGGCTCGCGCGCCACGATTATGAAATCCAAAAGGAGTGGCTGATCTATGCTAGCGGCACGCTGCCTGCGATCGATTCGATCATTCGCAAGCTCACCTCGCCCGCCGAAAACGTGCTGCTGATAAGCCCGGTTTATAACTGCTTTTACTACTGCATCAAAAACGCGGCCCGCGTGCCGTTGCAAAACGAACTTGCCTACGCTAGCGGCGATTATAGCATCGATTGGGAGGATTTGGAGGCTAAGCTTGCCGATCCGCAGACGACGCTTTTTATCCTTTGCAACCCGCACAATCCGGTCGGTCGCACCTTTAGCAGGGACGATCTCGCCCGTATCGGCGAGCTGTGCGAGAAGCACGGCGTGACGGTGCTTAGCGACGAGGTGCATTGCGATCTGACCGAGCCGGGCGTGCGTTACACGCCCTTTGCCGCGGCAAGCAAGAGCTGCGAGAGGATTTCGGCCAGTATAATCGCGCCAACCAAGGCGTTTAACATCGCAGGGTTACAAAGCGCGGCGGTCTTTGCCGCAGATAAGCGCTTGCGTCATAAAATTTCAAAGGCGCTAAATTCCGACGACATCGCCGAGCCGAATTTTTTCGGCGTCCAGGGCGCGATCGCCGCATTTACGAAGGGCGCGGCGTGGCTAGATGCCCTGCGCGAATACCTCAGCGAAAATCGCAAGTTCGCGACGGAATTTATCGCCCGCGAGCTTCCGCAGGTGCGTGTCGTGCCGCAAGACGCGACCTATCTGATGTGGCTTGATGCGGGCGCTTACACGCAGGATAGCGCGGAGCTTGCGCGCTTCATCCGCGAAAAAACGGGGCTGTATCTCTCCTGCGGCGCGCAATACGGCAAGGGCGGCGAGAGATTTTTGCGCCTAAATATCGCGACCTCTAGGGCGCTGCTAAAAGACGGGCTAGGACGGCTTAAAGAGGCGCTAAAGATTTGCCCGCACTAAACGAGCTGTGCTGCGATAAAGACGAAATTTAAAATTTTATGGTGGCTAAATTTAAAGCGGCGGAGCAAATTTTAAAATTTTGCAGCAGGGCGCGAGCTTGCGCTAAATTTAGCGGCGATCAGGCGGTAGGGCGCGAACGTTTAAATTTAGCGTGCGGCAAATAAACCGGCGCTTAAATGCGTTACAAAAGGCGGAGTATGGATAGAAACGGCGATTTAGAGGAGCTTTACCTGCTTGAAAAACGGCGCGAAAAGTTCGCGCGCATTAGCAAGCTCGTCTCATTTTTGATAACCCTGCTGCTGCTCGGGCTTTATGTGTTTTTGAATACCAGGGCGGAGCCCGTCTCGTTTGATACGAACTGGCTTATAATCGCGCTTTTCATCATCTTCCCGGTTTTAAACGGACTGCTTTACCGTCTATTTTGCAGCTTAAACTTTGGCAAAAACGGCGGCACGCAGCGCGCAAATTTCGATAAATTTAGCGGCTCCGATACGGCGCAAGACAGGGGCGTGCTAGGGCAGGGCGCGGCGCAAGATGGGCAAATTTTTAGCGCCGATGCGAAAGAGGGACAGGTATTAAAAGCTGAAGCGGGCGAGGGCGGTATCTCCGAAAGCAGTGATAGCCGCATGAACGCTACTTACTGGAGGTTTGAGCCCAAAGCCGCCGAAGGTGAGGGCGGGAGTGAAAAAGACGGCGCAACCCAGTCAAAATTTAACTTTCTAGCCGATCTACAGAGCCTAGAGGATGAGCGCGCGGCGCTGCAAAAAGCGGTGAAAAAGGTCAACATCATCGCCGCTGTCGTAGGGACCTGCGTGGGCATGCTCGTGGCGCGCTTTTGGGGCGAAGCGGCGGCCGGCGTATTTTTGGGTATCTCCGTTTACGGCGCCGTGAGCGCTTTTTTGACGGCGAGCAAAAGACGGAATTTCAGATCAAATTTCAAAAGCAGGATCGTCGCGAGCATCGCAAAAAGCTTCGGGCTTAGCTACGATGAAAATGACGGGCTGGGGACGGATGAGTTTTTTGAAATTTACGACTGCTACATAAACGAGCAATCGAGCGAGGATATGATGAGCGGGGAGGTGCAGGGCGTGCGCGTGAGATTTAGCGACTTTTACGCTGCCGAAAAGGTGCGTACCAAAAACGGTACTCGCACCGACGTAAAATTTCAAGGAGTGCTTTTCGTCGCGGACTTTCACAAAAGGCTTAACTGCGAGGTGCGGGTGTGTCACAAAAACTCGCGAAATCTGCGCAGATGCGGACAGCGAGCGAATATGGACGACGTGAAATTTGAGGAGTTTTTCGACGTCTATACGACCGATCAGGTAGGCGCAAGATACGCTCTGACGCCGCTTTTGATGCAGCGACTGACGGAGATCTATCTAAGGCTGGGCTCGCAGATAAACGCGGTGCTAAGGAAGGATAAAATTTACGTGGCGATCGAGACCTGGCGCGATAATTTCGAGCCTAGAATCGACTGTTCGCTAAAGCAGGACGCCACGATAGCGCTTTACGTAGATGAGATCGGCGCGCTCGTTGATATCGTGAGCGAGCTAAATTTGAACCGCAAAATTTGGAGCGAATGAGGCGGGCGGCGGCGCAGTAGAGTATGGCAGAGGAGACTACATACGGCTGTGGCGGCGCAAGATAGACGGGACAAAGCGCGCGGGATTGTAGGCTCAGCTACACGGCACAGATGCGCTGTGTAGCTGAACGTAGAAATGGATGCGTTGCTCGGATCGTGCGTTTAGGTGGATATGTGATCGCTCCTTCGCGCGAGCCAATCGAAAGATAGAACGCACGCGGGAGGCGTTCGTATAAGACTTTGCAAGTTGCATGAGCCGATAAAATTTTATAAATTCCCGCTCCGTTAACGAGCGGCCGCTTGTGATTTATTGCTGCTTGTGCGGCATAAATTTTTATTGCACGAGCAGTTTGCGTTAGAATTTTACTATCGCTTGAAATTTCACGCCGCCGCTCGCGACTTAAATTTTGCCGCGACGATCCGCGCTAGGCTGCGTTTCGGCTTGGCTAAATTTACCGTGCGAGAGCAAAACTTTGCCGCTAGATCGATAAATTTAGCTAGCTTATAAAAGCGCTCGCTGCCTATGGGCGCGTTTATAGGCGCCGTTTCGTAAAGCTACGGCGCCAGCTCGCTGCGAGCTTACGGGGCTTAGTAAGATTGCCCCGCTAAACTAGACGGCGAATCTAAATTTATAACTTTCCGCCCTCGATTACGACGTCATCAGCCTTGATGTCGTCGCCGTAAACGGGTGCTAGCGTCGCATCGTAGTCGGCGTGGAAAAATTTCTCGCCCGCGAGCTTTACGATTAGATCGTCAAGCCATTTGCGAAGCTCGTCGTTGCCCTTTTTGACCGCAGGCGCGATGACGTCCTGATCGCCGAGCGAGCGGATGCCTACCTTAAAGCCAGGGTTTGACTTCGTCCATGCAAACAAAAGCGTATTATCATGCGCGATCGCATCGCCCCTGCCATCCAGCATCGCACCAAAAGTCTCGGTATTTTGGTCAAATTTTAAAAGCTTGATCTCGGGATGGTTTTTCGTAAAATACAGATCTGCGGTTGTGCCTTTGTTGATTAAAAGCGTTTTGTCCTTAAGCTGCGAAACGTCGGTGATATCGCCGCCCTTGCTCGCGACGCCGAGAGCTACCTTCATATACGGCAGCGCGAAATCCACGACCTCTTTGCGCTCCGGCGTGACGGTGAAATTTGCAAGCGTGATATCGACCTTATCAGACGCCAAAAATTCCGCGCGATTAGCCGCCTCTACGAGTACGAACTGCACTTTGTTTTCATCGCCCAAAAGCTCCTTTGCGATGCGTTTTGCAAAATACACGTCATATCCCGCGTTTTTGCCCGCCTCATCGATGTAACCAAACGGCGGCTTGTCGCCGAAAACCGCGATCTTTACTACGCCGCGCTTTTTAACTCCGTCTATATAGCTTTGCGGAGCGGCGGAACCTTGTGCGGAATTTGAGGAGCCTTTGCCCTCGTCGTTGCAACCTGCGAAAAATAACGCACCTAAGATAAAAAGCGTGCTTAGCGTTTTTTTCATCTTTTCTCCTTTATTAAAATTTATTTTTTAAATTCGAACATATTTAGAAATTTCTTCGCGCGCTCGCTCTTTGGAGTGGTGAAGAACGCTTCCGGCTCGCCGGTCTCCACGACGCTTCCCTCGTCCATAAAAACTATGCGATCGGCTACGGCACGCGCAAAGCCCATCTCGTGCGTTACGATTAGCATCGTCTGCCCCTCTTTGGCGAGATTTAGCATTACGTCTAGCACTTCGCGCACGATCTCGGGATCAAGCGCCGCGGTAACCTCGTCAAAAAGCATGATCTTAGGTTTCATCACAAGGCTTCGTACGATCGCGATGCGCTGCTTCTGCCCGCCGCTAAGCTCTTTGGGATAGGAGTTTTCCTTATCCGCAAGACCTACGATCTTTAGCCATTCGCGAGCTAGAGCTATCGCGTCTTCTTTCGGGACGTTTTGCACCTTCATCGGGCCCAGGATTATGTTATGCAGAACGCTTAGATGATCGAATAGCTCGTAGCTTTGAAAGACCATGCCGATCTTTTGTCTGATCCTGCGCCACTCTTTGAAATTTTGATCGATCCGCTCGCCCTCGATTATAAAATTTCCGCTTTGTACCGGCTCTAACCCGTTGATCGTGCGAAGTAGGGTGCTTTTGCCGCAGCCGCTAGGACCTAGGATCACAACGACCTCGCCTTGCGCGACGCTAAGACTGACGTCCTTTAGCGCGTGCAGCTCGCCGTAAAATTTATTAACTTTGTCGATTTTTAAAATTTCCATCAGCTCCACCTGTTTTCTAGTTTTTTCGAAAGCGCCGAGATCGGGTAGCAGATCAAAAAATATACGAAAAATATCGCTCCGTAGATGATTAGCGGCGCGTAATTGTCGCGGAAGACATTTACTTCGATGATCTGCTGTCCGACCTTGACGAGCTCGATGACGCCGATTAGCACGGCGATCGAGGTTGTTTTTATCATCCTACTGAATAAATTTATCGTCGCGGGCACTAGGCGCCTCATCGCAAGCGGCAGGATGACGTAGAGATAAATTTGAGATCTGCTAAATGCGAGCGCTTCGGCGCTTTCGAACTGATGCTTAGGGATGCTAAGCACGGCGCCACGCACCAGATCCATCATCTCAAAAACGCCCCAGACGCTAAAGACGATGATCGAAGCCGCGATATTTGAGATGTGGATGCCAAAAGCCTTGCTCGCGCCGAAATACACGATGAATAGCCAAACGATGGGCGGCATTATGCGCACGATCTCTAGGCAAATTTTAAGCGGGATGTATAAGGCTCTGCGCCCGGAGGCCATTAAAATTCCAAGTACCAAGCCTAGAGCGAGCGAAACCGCGATCGAGATGAGCGCGATTTGCAGCGTGACCCCGAGCCCGCCAAGAAGTCTGATTAAATTTTCGCCGCCTAAGAGTTCCATCGCTAGCCTCTCATATACGCAAGGCGCTTTTCAAGCAGCGTAAGTGCTAGCGAAAGCGGCAGGATTATGATCAGATACGAAACGCTTAGCATAAACAGCGCCTCGTTTGTCTTGTAATACAGCCCGATCACGTCCTTTGCGGCATAAACGAGATCGGCGAGCGCTACGATGCTAACGATCGAAGTTTCTTTAAGCAGAAAGATTATGTTTGCGCTGATGGAGGGTAGGGCGATCGCAAAAGCGCGCGGCAGCACGACGTAAAACACTATCTGCGACTCGCTAAGACCGAGGCTCATTGCGCTTTCGATCTGGGATTTTTTTATCGCCTCAAAACCGAGCCTAAAGCTCTCGCTCATATAACTTCCGCCCAAAAATGCAAGACCTACGATCGCGCAGGTAAAGCCCGAAATTTGAACGCCTAGCTTCGGCAGGCCGTAGTATAGAAAAAATAGCTGAATTAAAAGCGGAGTATTGCGCGATAGCTCGATATATGCGCTCACAAGCGGGCTTAGCAGAGGTACTCTTTTATATTTTATTAGCGTGCAGATAAAACCGATGATGATGGATAGTAAAATCCCGTAAAATGCGAGCTTTAGCGTTAAAATTCCCGCCTTTACGAACATAGGGCTAAATTTAGCTATAAAATCAAAATCCATAAATTCTTCTTTCCGTAAAATATGCGTATTATACAGATAACTGATTAAAATAGTATTAAATCAGAATTTTTTTATAAAGATTCCGAAAATTTAGGAGTTTAAAAATATATCTTATAAATATATTTAGTCCGAGCAGATACCCGGACTATAGAATTTTGACGGAATTTTACGAGTAGAAAATATACGCGTACCCCGAAACCAAAAACGCGGAGAATATCGCTAAAATTCCGCCACTTCGTACCATTTCCGCCTGGCGAATGCGTCCCGTGCCGAAAACCAAAGCATTCGGTGGCGTCGCTACCGGCATTATGAAAGCGCAGCTTGCGCCCACACCGATTACTATAGTAAGAGTCTCTTTCGGTAGCCCCATTTGCGCTGCTACTCCCGCAAATACTGGCACTAAAAGTGCAGCAGAGGCGGTATTGCTCGTAAATTCCGTAAGGCAGATGATAAAAACCGCCGTTACCAAAAGTACGATGTAAGTAGGCGCTCCGCCGAAAGTGTGCGCGACTAGATCGCCAAGCACCTTAGAAGCTCCGGAATCGCCTAAAACCGCACTTAGCGTAAGTCCGCCGCCAAAAAGCAGCAACACGCCCCACTCGGTATTTTCTGCGATATCGTGCCATTTGGCAAGTCCTAGTATGACGATTACGACTGCCGAGCAGATGGCGACGTAAGCATCATCCACTTTAAAGCCCACAAGGGCTGAAATTTGTTTCGAAAATATCCAGCCAAGCGCTGTTAGAGCAAATACGACGATCGTAATAATGCGCTCGCGCGTCCAAGGGATATGCTCCAGATCCATCTCTATTTTATGGCTTAAATTCGGCTTGAAAATTATATAAAGCACCACAAGCATTATTGGTAGCATCACGCACATTAGCGGCAAACCCACCTTCATCCAGTCCGCGAAGCTGTAGTGCAAGGCTTGAGCCACGATTAAATTTGGCGGAGATCCCACGAGCGTGCCCAGACCTCCGATGCTTGCAGAATACGCGATGCCTAAAAGCAAAAACACAAGCGTGCCGCGATCTTTGCTCTCGTCCATATTGGCGCAAATTCCAAGCGCGATTGGAAGCATCATCGCAGCAGTTGCGGTGTTTGAAACCCACATCGAAAGGATCGCCGTAGCAAGGCAGATTAAAATCGCAGCTACACCCAAGCGACCGCCTGCGCGGGCGATTAGCCACATCGCGATCTTTTTATCGAGCTTTTGCATATGCAGAGCCGTTGCTAGAGCAAAACCGCCGAAAAAGGTAAAGATCGTAGGGTTTGCAAAATTCGCAAGCGTGCTTTTGATGGTGGCAGCCGTGAAAGTGCCATCTTTAGCGAATTTGCCAAGTCCGATAGCTACCGCAAGCACCGGCACCATAAGCGCGGTTACCGTGATATGCACGGCCTCTGTAAGCCACATAATCGCGATAAAAGCAAGCAGCGCAAGGCCTTTTTTGACATTAGGCTCAAATGGTAACGCGGCATATAGCGCAAAGCCCACAGCAGCGGCAATCGCCATAATGATGACACCACGCTTAGGGAACGGCACGGTGTCGGTTAGCCTGTCTAAACCCAGCTCGTCTACGTCTGAGTCCAGTGGTCCTTGTAAGCGGGAGTTGCGTAACTCCACTTTGTGTTCTTCCATAGATACTCCTTTTTTGGATTTGGCTTATGATACAAAAATGAGGCGGGAATTTTATAAATTCCAAATCAAATCGTCTTAAATTTTTAAAAGTGCAGTTACTATCGGTAACACGGCACTTATCTCGTGTGTAAATTTTAAATTATACATAAAAACGAACAACTAAGTAAGCGCTTTAAATTTCATCACAGATTATTTTTTAATGACACCCGAGATTAAATTTGTTAACTGCTCAAGGGAGGCGGTGTAGAATTTCGTCAAATTTCATCTAGGCAAGCGAGATAGAATTCTGTCCTTAGCAAACGAGATAAAATTTTATCCAAGGCGAGTGAGATAAAATTCCAAGTCTTGTCGCGAAATTCATCGAAATTTCAAAAAAAGGATATTATAATCAGCAAATTTTAAACGCGCTTATGAGCGAGCTTGGCGGAAGACGCTCAAAGATAGCAAGTGGTAAAATGGCAAAGCGGCGGCGGCGGAAAGCCCGAAATTATAAATTATAAGGAGAAAATGTGAAAAACAAAATTTTAATCGCGGCGTTTGCCGCTGCGGTATGCGTGAGTTCAAGCTTTGGCGAGGGGATATTTTTAGGTATCGAGGGAGATTATTCTTTTAAATCCAGCATCACTACTAAATGGTCTGACGAGGACGATTCTGGCACGAATAAAGATAATAAGGGGCAGGCTGCGCTCGGCTTTAAAGGCGGCTATGATTTTGGTATAGCTAGGGCGTACGGCGAGTACTTGTATGATTTCAAAGCTTCGAAAACTGGCACTGACGAGGACATCATATTTAAACACGAGTGGAATAAGCACAGCTTGCTCGTAGGCGGGGATTTTACGCCTGAGATTACGAATGGCTTTAAACTCGTAGCGGGCGCATATACAGGAGTTTCATTTTTGAAATATAAAATTTATTCATATGACGAATCTGACGGAAGCAGCGATTCGCTTTCAAAGACTCTGCCTGGCTGGGTCATCGGTGCAAGACTAGGCGGGCTATATAGCTTTGATGAGCATAACGAGATCGAGTTTGGCTACAAGGCGGACTACACGAGGTACAAGGCCAGTAAGCTCGGAGAGGATGTAGACAAGGTATATGAGACTAACCACGGGCTCTATCTAGGGTATAACTTTAAATTTTAAAAATTCTAACGTACTAGCGCAGGATGGAGCGAACGAACTCCCGCTCTATCCGCTTTTAAATTCCAAATAATTATTAGACGTCAAATCGCAGGATTGTTTAATCCGAAATTTGCTAGCAATTCAGACGTAATTATATGATAATCAAAGGATGCTGCTGGTACTAGACATCAAATTTTACCCGCTTGCGCATATAAAATTTTAAAATTTTTAAAAATATCATTATCCAAGCTTAATTTCCTATTTTTAGTGCTATCTGCTAAGCGCTTAAATTGACGGAATTTATGAAATTTTACTCAATCCGCTTTTTCTAAGAATCGTTAAAATCTCAAGTTGAAAAAGCGGAATTTTATTAATGTCTCCATTTGCCACTTTAAATTTGTTTCATAATTGCTTCGGATATCTCACGACCTCTAGTTCGAGTACGACGCAGAAATACCATTTTGCTTTATGGAAATCTCGCATTTACATCTTCGGGATTAGCACTTAAATTTTGCGGTAAAATTCTAAAACTACTACACCTAAGAATTTTACCGTTTTAAAGCATTAAATTTTTACTATTTTAATGTTAGCCGCAAGCGTAGAATTTTACCTTTATAAATTCATAGTAAAAGCAGTGACGCCTGTCGTGCGGATTTAGATGCTAGATTAATCCGCAAGCGCTACGCTTTTACTAAAATTTTGTCTTTGTAAAAATTTTAAAATTTCAATCGCTGTTTTTAAAATACTTCGGCGCAAACATAAATTTCTAGCTGCTTCGCTATATTTTGTAAGCTAGCTCGGAGTTTTAAAATAGCAAGTCGTCGTGCCTACTATTTGCCAAAAACCCTAGCGAAAATCGCGTCTACGTTTTTAGTGTAATATCTGTAGTCAAAGCACTCTTTGATCTCGCTTTCGCTTAGTTTTTCTCGCAGCTTTGTATCTGCGAGCAGATTTTGCAAAAACAGGCTATGCCCTTGCTCATCTATAGCTTTTTTGCCCTCTTGCAGATCCGCCCAGACCTTCATCGCATTACGCTGCACGATTTTATAAGCATCCTCTCTGCTAACTCCTCGTTTAGGCAGCTCTAGCAGCACGCGCTGCGAAAACACGAGCCCACCGGTTAAATTTAGATTTCTCATCATATTTTCGGGATATACGAGCAGTTTTTCGATCAAGCTTGTCAAGCGATTTAGCATAAAATCGGCGGTTATAAAGCCATCAGGGAGGATAAATCGCTCGACCGAGCTATGGCTGATGTCGCGTTCGTGCCATAGCGCTACGTCCTCCATCGCAGGTATTGCGAAGCTACGGATCATACGACATAGTCCCGTTACGTTTTCGCTAAGCACAGGATTTCGTTTGTGTGGCATTGCAGAGCTGCCCTTTTGACCTGGGCTAAAAAATTCCTCTGCCTCATAAACCTCGGTGCGTTGATAGTGGCGGATTGCGATAGCGATCTTTTCGCAGCTGGAAGCCAGGATCGCAAGTGCGCTCATTACCTGCGCGTAGCGATCGCGTTGGATGACTTGATTGGACGCGGGAGCGGGCTTTAGCCCCAGATATTCGCACACTAGCTCTTCCAGCTCTAGTGGAGCGTGGGCGAAATTTCCCATCGCACCGCTTATTTTACCGTAGCTGATGACGCTTTTTGCGTGTTGCAAAAGCTCTAGCGCGCGATTTATCTCATCATACCAGACCGCAAGCACGAGTCCGAAAGTGATCGGCTCGCCGTGGATACCGTGGCTGCGCCCGACCATCAGTGTCATTTTATGCTTCATGGCTTGAGATTTTATCGCGGCTTTTAAATTTTGCACATCCTCAATGATAAGCTCCATGCTTTCTTTGATTTGTAGCGCGACGGCGGTATCGATGCAGTCACTACTAGTCATGCCGTAATGCACGAAGCGGCTCTCCTGCCCAAGGCTCTCACTCACGCTCGTTAGAAACGCGATGACGTCGTGCTTGGTGGTCTTTTCGATCTCATCTATCCGCTCGATCCTAAAGCTTGCGTTTTGTAGAATTTTATCTTTATCGCAGTCACTTATTAGACCTAGCTTATTCCACGCTTTAACCGCCGCGAGCTCGACTTTTAGCCACGCGTCGTATTTGGCTTGCAAGCTCCATTTTTCAGACATCTCTTTTCTTGCGTATCTTTCGACCATTTTAGTAGCCTTTCGGTTAGAATTTCTTGTATAATGATGGCAAAAATTATATAAAAATGGGGCTGAAAGTTTAATATGGGTTATGAGAAAAGAAGCTTGGGAAGCTTTGAGGGGCGCAAAATTTATGAAATTCTGCTTAGCCTCGGATACGATATGAAATCCGCGCAGCGCATCTGTGACAAGCATCGCGTAACCGATGCAGAGGATCAAAATTTACATAAAAGCTCCGTCGCGCACGGAGAAATTTTTTTGATCGATTACAAATGCGAGCCGCGCGGACTGAAGCCGATCTTTGAGTGCGATGCGTTTGCGGCATTTGACAAGCCGAGTGGAATTTTAAGCCATCCGAGCGGGCGCAACTCGCCTTATAATATGTATGACGAGATCTGGTCGCTATACGGGCAGGACGCGTGCGTGGCGCATAGGCTTGATTTAGAAACCAGCGGAATTCTTATTGTCGCCAAGGATAAAGACGCGGCGCGCGAGCTTAAAGAGTGCTTCGAACAGCGTAGGGTGATGAAAAGCTATCTAGTGCTCGTACGAGGGGATTTGCAAAGTGCTGCTTGCAATGGTGAGATAGAGAATTGCTATGCTCTAGGCTTTGATGAAATTTGCGGATCAAAATTTGCGGGCGATGCTGTGAGCTTACCAGATAACGTATCGGATCTGCGCGATGCATTAGCTCTAAAAGGAGCAGGCGATAAATTTGGATTTAATATCTTGTCTAATGGTGCGCGTAGGGGATTATGGCGCAGCACTCTATCTGGCGGCGCGCAGGTTAAATTTAAATCTGGCGCTCCTATTGGCGATGTTGGTAGCGGATCTGAATTTGATGCTTTATCCTACGGCGTGAGCGATAAGCTTAAACCCGCTATCGCGATGAGTAGCGCGGATAACGGACATAAACCTTACGCCTTATCTATGGCTAAATCTTTGCCGGCTACTTCTACGAGCTGTGTAAATTTGAAAAAATTTGAGCCTGCAAAATACGCAAAATTTGGCGAAAAACTGAAATTTTTAAAGGATTTTGAGGGATTTGTGATCGATGCTCCAATCGCTCCTAGCGACGAGTTTGCCAATCTTAAAATTCGTATGAAAATATCGCGCGATGGCAAGGAGGCGATCACGCTGATACGCCCGCTGCGATATTTCTCGGACATGGACGCTAGCCTGATTGAGTGCTATCCACTGACGGGTAGGCAGCATCAGATCAGGCTGCATCTATTTGCCGCGGGTGCGCCGATATTGGGAGAGCCGCTGTATGGGCTTTCGCGAGAGCAAGCGGAGCGGATATTGGATAAAAAGATGGATGAGACGGAGCGGATCAGAACGACGGGAGCGCCTAGATTGTTACTGCACGCGAATGTAATTTGCTTTAAACTGAGCGGCGAACGATATGAGATAAAAAGCAAATTTGATGCCGCAAAAGAGTTTTATAATCTCGCGAAAATCGGTAAAATTCAAGCAACTCAATAAAATATGGATGCTTTGGCGGATCAGATAAATTTTTAAGATACGAATTTATTTTGTGTGCGTATTTAGAAGTTTGGCGTGTATAAAATTTCTTGGAATTTTCGCGTAGCTTTTAATGAGATTTACTAAAAGGTTGAATATAGCGTACGTCATAAATCAAATAAGTCAAATCTAATTATATTCGCTAAAGCGGAGGTGAGGTGACAAATTCTACTACGATGATAAGGCGCGCCTAGACGTACATTTATTGTAAGCACGTTTTGTTTTTAAATTTTATTAGTTTTTTACGCCTTACGATATGCCATAAAATTTTAAAATTTTAGCAGTTACTTGCTTTGCCGTAATCTATAGCACTAGGACAAATTTCTTTCATGCAGCGCGTTAACCTATCATTCTGATAAGTCTTTTATTTTGGTTTAAATTCTTGATTTTATTGAGTGGCCTTTTAGAACTTTGAAAAATTCTGCTTTAAAATCTCTTCTAATAAAATTAGAATTTAGGAAAATAATTTTTGGCTGCTATCGCACGCGGCTAAATTTATATAAACGCGGATCCGATTGCCATAAAGCATGTAGCTAAATGCATATTTATGCTCTATAATCGTCATAATTTGAAGTTTCAAATAAACAATTTTAAACTAAATTCAAATAGCCATAAACGCTACTTCCGCTTCGCCGATATTAATGACCTCGCCTTTGCGCAATCATCACGTCCAAGCCGTGCTCCATGTCCCACGAGCAGCTAAACTCAAAGCCGATTTTCGCACTGTCTAGGATATAGATATTTTACAGCTCCAATAGTTCGCTAAGCTCCTGCGGCGTGCTGATGCCCGGCTGAAATCGCTTTTCGTCTCACTCGGATAGTCGTAGATCTCCTGCCATTTTGGGTAGTTTTTTAAAATTTCAGCTAAGATGTCCGTTAAAAATTCTTCCTGATTTTGCTTTAGAAATTCTACGCGTCCGATTGTGCCTGGCTAGGCTCATCCGTCTCCTCGCCGTTTTCATCTAAAAACGCGCAGCGAAACTCGCCCTCCTGCTCTAAAGCTTTGCCGAAATACTCCAGTCGCAGCGAGAAACTAAAGTCCTCATATTCCTCATCTTCAAATTTGGATAAAATTTTAGGTTCTGCAATATGTGCATTAAAAAACTCCGCGACCTTTGGGCTGCGGATGAAAAGATACTCCTCATTCGCTTCGTAACTTTTGCACAAAAATTTAAGCGCCTCCTGCTCTGCTCCGCACTCGAGGCAGCATTCGCCCTTGTAATAATCGCTCACATAGGGCGGATTTTCATTACTTCTGGCGTGCTTGTCCATCTCGCCTAGCCAGCGCAGCATATTTGGGGCGTCGCGTCCATTTGTACTCATTTACCATGCGCGCCGCGTAGATGTATGAGGCATAGACGCGGTTTTTCTCATCGTCCGCCTCCGCCTATTTTGCCTCGATAAAGCGGATAATTTCCACCTTTGTAATTTTGGATTTTTTAAGCAGCGATCTGTCTAAGAAGACGCCGATCTCATCCATTATTTTTTGCGCGTCCATTGCTACTCCTTTATAAATTTTTTGCCGATCTGCCTTACGGTCTGAAAATAATCGCCGAATTTTTCCTCTACTTGTTCGAAATTTTATCGGCACTGATACCACTTTGAGCCGGAATTTTACCTTGCTCGTTTCTTTGCTTGAGCTGTCCGCACGCTGCACTGATATCTAGCCCCTTGCTCTGGCGGATCGTGCAAGTAATGCCGTGCGCGCAGAGATAGTCTTGGAATTTCACCATATTTTCGGGGCTTGGCCTGCCAAAGCTCGAGCCTTCGTGCGGATTAAAATAGATCAGATTTACTTTTGCGCGAATGCCGTGCAGAAGCTTCACTAGCGTTTTGGCATCGCTTGAGCGGTCATTTATCCCATCGATCATTAGATATTCAAACATCACGCGTTTTCGCAGATCGATTGGGAACTCGCGCACCGCCTGCATGATCGATGCGATATTGTAGGCGCGATTTATCGGCATTAGTTTTTCACGCAGTTCGTCATCCACTGCATGCAGCGAGATCGCGAGTAGCACGCCAAGATCCATTTTGCCAAGCTTTTTTATCTGCGTAGAAAGTCCGCTCGTACTTATCGTTTGGCGACGTGGCGCTATGGCGAGTCCGTCGTTTTCTTTTAAAATTTGCACAGCTTTGGCAACGTTGTCTAGGTTATTAAGCGGTTCGCCCATCCCCATATATACGACATTGACGCGGCGCTCGTACGGGATCGCGTTCATTTTCTTGATGAGCCAAATTTGAGCCACGATTTCGCCTGGAGTTAAATCCCGTACGAAACCACCTTTTGCTGTCAGACAGAAGCTACAGCCAATTTTGCAACCCACTTGCGAACTTACGCAGATTGAGTAACGCGCGTGTCTTACAACTTTTTCGTTTTCATCTCGCAGCTCATCCTTCATCGGCAGCAGGACACTTTCGATCGTCTTGCCGTCTTTGAGAGCGAAAAGATATTTGATACTGCCATCGCTACTTGTTTCGGATCTGACGCATTCAAGTGGATCTAAATAAAAATTTTGAGCTAAACCTTGACGGATCTCTTTTGGTAGATTTAGCATTTGTGCAAAGTCATCTACATTCTTTTTGTAAATCCATTCGTAAATTTGTTTGGCTCTAAATTTTGGTTCGACGAAATTTTCAAGCTCTTTCATCGTAAAATCAAAGATATTTTTCAAATTAATGCCTTAGTTTTTAGATATTTAGTTAAATTTTCTTTTGCAGCGGCGTGATTTTTTAAAAAATCTGCGTGAGCATTTGAATCGCAGAAATTCGTCGCACAAAAAATTCCGTAAGCGGGAATTTGAAATTTTTGTGCTACCTTGAGAACCGCAAAAAATTCCATATTTTCTAAAAAATAACCTCGCTCAAAGAATTTTAGTGCGGATTTTTTATCGGTCGTGATAAAAGTTGAGCTATTAGTTATTGTTTCATATGAAACATCGACAGAATTCCTAGCTATAATTTCATAGCTAATCGGAGAGTATGAAAGCTCATAAAGCGCCGATATCTCGCAGTTTGCAGCCGATCTGCTTTCATAAATTTTTAGAATTTTACCTTCTTTATATAGCCCTGCAGAACCCACGAAAATGATTTCACTCGGCAAGCTTTGCCTATTTTCGCATAAAAATTTAGTTAAATTTATACTAACATCCACTAGTCCCACACCCATAGGCAGGGCAAAATCAAAAATTTCATTTCGTCCGGCAGAGATTATCATTTACGCATTCACGCTTTCATTATTTTTCACTAATCATAGCAAAATGACGATAAATTTAAGGCTAAATTTTGAAATTTTTTCGTCGTAAAGTATCGGGTGAAATTAAAATCAATTTAAGCAAATATCTATGAGAGCTGTACTCTTACCTTTCATAATGGTAGCAGTGCAGGTGGCGGGTAGAAGATGTAAAAGTATCATAAAAAAGCTTATGATTTAGCTAAAACGAATAAATTTTATCTAAGCAAAAACGATGCTTGCAAAAAACTTGCAAGATAATAAAGGCTGAAATAAAATTAATTATGGCTCAAGATAAGTTAAGCGGATTCTCTCTTATCATCTTTAGTAAAATATGATAGAACTCCTTCGTATCTTTGCTGTTATT
>UQCL01000004.1 GCA_900539505.1 uncultured Campylobacter sp.
CGCTGTTATTGGTTGCAGAGCCGCTAGCCTTTGCACCTTTTACGTCGCCGGTAACTTGGCCGCTATCGACATTTACGCTGTTATTGGTTGCGCTGCCTGCCGTCGCCTCTGCGCCCAGTGCGCTGCCCGCTACCTGTGCGCCTCCCTCTATTGTCACGGTGTTTTGCGAGGTACCGGTGCGACCGTATCCGCCCCAAACGTTCTTTTTAGCTTCGCCGCCGTTTAATTTCACGGTATTTTTATCGGCAGCTTTTTGTGAGCTCAATCCGCCATAGACTTCATCATTCGCGGTAGTATTCGTTAAATTTACGATATTTTCTTCTGCGTTATTGCTTATGCTATATCCGCCGTAAATTTCTTTCGTCACGGCGCTATCGTTTAAATGCACCTCATTTAATTTAGCGGCTCCGCTTGAAGACTGACCGCCGATAACGGAATTTATTTTTGAGTTATTTTGCGCCGTTACGATATTTTTTGCGGCATCCCCGCTATTGGCTTGACCGCCGCTTACGATGCCGTCCGCCGTAGCGCCGTCTAAGGTTACTTTATTGTCATGGGCACTGCCGCCGCTCGTATTAACGCCGCCGCCATTGACTTGATTTTTGGCATGAGTGCGGGTTAAATTTACGGTATTGTTAAATGAGTTTACGCCTCTTCCGCCGAAAATCGTACCGCCTACTTCACCGTCTTCTATATCTACGATATTTCTTGAAGCATCGTTGGTAGTGGATGTGCCGCCGTAAATTTTACCGCTTACGACGTTGTTCCCTCTAAGCTTGACGTGGTTGTCTTCCGCTTTGCCGCCTGCTGCGTTGCCGCCGTAAATATTCTCGCCGACTTTGGAGTTAGTCAAAAATACTCTGCTGCCGGTTACGGCGCCGTTAGAGCTTTTTCCGCCAATAACGCTCTTTTTAAAAGTCGTGCCGGTTGCGGTTATTTTATTTTCGGAAGCACCGGTTTTGCCTTCGCCGCCGATTGCTTCCTTACCGATCGTTCCGCCTGTAGCGGTTATATAGGATTTCGTAACGTTTTTAGCATCGCTTCGTCCGCCGACGGCTCTTCCATTTATCTTAGCGGTTCCGCTAATATCGACGTGGCTTTCGGTAACATCGCCTCCTGCGGCATCGCTCCAACCGCCGTAAACGCCGTCGCTAGCTCCTACTTCGCCGCCACTCATCTCTACGTAGCCGTTTTTTATGCTACCTTTCAAATTCCAGTTACCGTAAACGCCTCCGTCAACTTTACCGCCACTCATAATAACGTGGTCGTTTTCGCTCGTATATCCGTCCGCTCTGGAGTAACCTCCATAAACATATGCACGCACATAGCCGCCGCTAATATTCGAGTAGTTATTTTTAGATGTCGTAACCATATACGAGCCTGCCATACCGCCGTCGCTTTCAATACTTCCGTTTCTGAGTATCACGCCGTTGCCTTCGGCAGTAGCTTTTCCCGCGGGATCATGTATACCGGCGTTGTTGCCATTTGCACCAAATACGCCGGCATTGCCTATCATCTTTGCATTCTCATTATCGAACGTAACGGTATTGTCTTTTAAAGTAGCGGCATTGCTGGCCGAAGCGATTACGCCGTTAACGGTAGTGTCGCCGTTGCCGAGCGTAACGGCGCCGGTTATAGTAACCTTATTACCTTCGGCATTGCCGTTTTCTACCGCGGCACCTGCGATTTTACCGGCGATGGTAGGCGTATCGCTGATATTTACTTCGTTATTATTTGCTTGATTTGTACCGGTCGCCCTACCGCCCATTACGGATGTATTATTAAAGCCGCCGTAGCCCTGAAATAATACTTTGCTACTGCCGCTTATAGTTACTATATTGCGTATAGCGTCTCCGCTGTCTCTTGCTTGGTTATTCCACGTTCCGTTACCGCCTAGCACTGCGCCGCGAACGGTGGAATTTGTAATATTTACGGTATTATCCTTTGCGCCTTTGCCCTCTCCGCCTACGGCGATCCAAACGGTGGCGCCGTTATTTATATTAAGCTTATTATTCGTAGCTGCGGTAGTCTGCTCGAATATACAATTATTTCCGACGCAGACGCCGCCCGTATGACCGGAACCGTCGCCGATGCCGCCGCCATAAACTATATAGCCCGACATATCGGTCCCGCTAGGATCGCCCGTTATCGTTACTATATTATTATTAGGAGCTCCGTGGGTGCCTGCTTTACTTTGAAAGCCGCCCGACCAGTTTGTATTAGATGAATTTTTAAATGTGCTGGGACTGCCGTTTGAAGTAACTCTTGCGGTCGCCTTTTCTGCCAACACCTGCGATGGTATAAGTGCTAACGTAGCAGCGATGCTCAGACCTGAGATAATTGGTATCTTAATATCTTTCATAGTTGTAATCCTTCGTAAAAAATAAAAACTATCCATTATACTATAAAAATACCTATTTACAATAAATTTAATAAAATTTCTAACGAAACGTAGCTTAACGCGAAAAAATGGGTATTGTGATGCAACGTTTTCGATAATAAAGTAAAATTTCAGCTTATTTTTGTTATCGAAGCTTAAACGAAAAATTACGATTACAAAATGATGGAATTTTAAAATTCCGACCTTAAAATTTAGCCAGCGGAATTCCCAAGAAGCGTCGCTGCGAGAAAAGCGCTAAAATAAAAAAGCAGCAGTTTCCGATAGTAAGAAATAGGGCAAGGCATAAATTTTATAAAATTTGGATTTGTAGAATTTAAAATGAAGTAATATACAAGAGGAATTAAAATTTGAAGTAATTCTAGGTTAGAAGCACATACTTCTGCGGTATGTTGTTAGCAAAGAGATTAAAATTTTAAAGCAGTCCCAGGCGAGGCGATAAAAACGATAAAGTAGCGGCGCGGAGAGTTAAATTTTAAAAATTCTAAGTGAAAACAAAAGTAAAATTCTAAGAATTTCAAGTGAAAAATCTGGGCTTTTAGCGGTGTTTTGAAATAGCAAAGGGCTTTCAGAGATGCTTGAAATAACAGAGGGCTTTCGGCAGCTTTTAATGCCTGCCGGAAGCCCATTTTTATAGTTTATGTATCTTTTGTGCTCGAAAGCTCGAAATTCCGCTTGTCAAAAAGTCCAAAACCTCAAAAGCTTCTGTTTGCTTACTCGCAATGTTCCGCTAATGCTTTGTCCTGGGCTTGCCGCGGTTAAATTTTAACGCTTTCGCGTTACTCGCCGTTAAGCTTGGTGGACCAAGCTTTAGCGGATTACAAGACCTTGCGGAATTCCGCGTCTGATAACCCAAACTAGGGTTTTCTTGCCCTTGTAATCTTTGATGTATCGATCGAAGTCGTCTGAGCTTTTGACATCGTTTTGACCGACTTGGATGATCACGTCGCCTACCTCAAAGCCGTAATCATCGGCTTTTGAGCCATCTTTGACGCTTAAGACGAGGGCACCCGAGACATCGTCGTCGAGGTTATATTTGCGGCGCAAGCTGTCATTTAATGTCCTTAGCTTTAGCCCCTCTATTGCGCTTTTTGAGTCCTCGCCGGCTGAGCCTAAGGTGGTGGAGTCGGATTTCATCGCGTCTAGCTTGATAGTCGTGCTCTTGCTTTTGCCGTCGCGTTCAAATTCTACATCCACTGAGCTTCCTGGAGCCATTGAGCCGATTAAATTTTTTAACTCGTTGGCGTTTTTGATAGATTTGCCGTTTATTTTAGTGATCAAATCGCCGCGCTTGATACCTGCTTTATCGGCTGGCATATCCTTTTCTACGCTTGAGATTAGTGCGCCCTCTTTGCTTTCATAGAGCTCTTTTTGGTCTTTAGACATATCTGAGATCGTGACGCCTATAAAGCCACGCTCGATCTTGCCGTTTGTGATGAGCTTTTCTGCGATCTCTTTTACCATATTTGAAGGGATCGCAAAGCCTACGCCGTTATTTCCGCCGCCGCGACTTAAAATGGCGGAATTTATCCCCAAAAGCGCGCCGCGACTATCCACTAGCGCGCCGCCTGAGTTGCCCGGATTGATCGAAGCGTCGGTTTGGATGAAATTTTCATATTGATTTAACCCGATATTGTTTTTATTTAGCGCCGAGATTATGCCTTGAGTGATGGTGCCGCCCACGCCGAAAGGATTTCCGATAGCAAATACAATGTCGCCCTCCATAGCCTTGGACGAGTCGGCAAATTTAACCGCAGAGAGGTTTTTTTCGTCGATTTTAATGATTGCAAGGTCGGTTTTAGGGTCGGTGCCGATTACCTTGGCTTTATACTCTTTATCGCCTTCTAGTAGTGTAACTACGATTTCGTCGGCATTTTCTATTACGTGATTATTTGTGACAATATAGCCGTCTTCGGAGATGATGACACCAGAGCCTAGCGAGCTTCCCTCGCGCTCCTGCTGCTGCGGAATGTCAAAGTCGAAAAATTGCTTAAAAAACGGATCGTCAAACATCTGCGACATCGGGCTGTTGCTTGCTTTGATCTTGGTTTTAGTTGCGATATTGACGACGGATTTTTTTGCGTCCGCAAGTGAGCTGTGATACGAAAGCACCACGTCTTGATTAAAGCCCGGATTTACGCGCTCATAATTGCTTGGAGCTTCTTTAATGTCGATACTGGCGCCAAAAAGCGCACCTGCTAAAGCTATCGATATGATGATCGATTTTTTCATTTTTGCTTCCTTTGTGATAATGAAATTTTGGCGAAATTATAAATTTTGTCCGCTAATATATTCTTAACGCAAAATTAAAATTTATAAATAGAATTTAGCAAACTTGATTGACACTCACTAAAGTTTTATGATATAATCTACATAAATTTTAAGATTTTAAGGATTAAAATGGCAAGTACAAGCAGTTTATACGAAACCCTGGGCGTGGATAAATCCGCAAGCGCCGAGGAGATTAAAAAAGCTTACCGCAGGCTAGCTCGCAAGTATCACCCCGATATCAATAAAGAACCAGGAGCTGAGGATAAATTTAAAGAGATCAACGCCGCGTATGAAATTTTAAGCGACGAGAAAAAGCGCGCGCAGTATGACCGCCATGGCGACGAGATGTTCGGCGGACAGAATTTCCACGATTTCGCGCAGGGTTCGGCAAACATGGGCGATCTAAACGACATCCTAAACAGCATTTTCGGCGGCTCCTTCGGCGCAAAAAGCGCAGGCTCGCGCGGTGGATTTAGTTTCAGCTCTTTCGGTGGCGGCGAAGGTTTTAGCGGCTTTAGCGGCAGTAGTTTCGGTGGCGGATTTGGCGGCGCGCAGAGCCTAGATACGCACAGCTCGATTGAAATTCCTTTTGAAACCGCGATACAAGGCGGCGAGATGAGCGTGCGCGTGGGCGGCGAGACGGTTAAATTTAAAGTGCCCGCGGGTATCAATGCGGGCGAGAAGCTACGCATCAGGGGTAAAGGACAAAAATCAGGTGCTCAAAGCGGCGATCTAATTTTGGAAATAAAAATCGCGCCAAGCGCCGAGTATAGCCGCGAAGGCGACGATCTTTTCAAAAAGATTGACGTGCCTTTGAAAACGGCGATGTTTGGTGGAAAAGTAGAAATTTCGACGCCAAGTAAAAGCGCAACGATAAAGATTGCAAAGAATACCAAAAACGGGCAGAAATACCGCTTAAAAGGCTATGGCGTGCAAAACCGCAAGAGTAAAATTTTAGGCGATCTATACGCGGTGGTAAATGTCGTTTTGCCCGACGTCGATTCGCTGGACGAGGACGTCAAAGCCGCGCTGCAAAAGCTATAAGGAGGCATCAAAATGCATGATTACGATGAGCCGGTTTATCTCATATCGATAGTTTCGAAGGTCCTAGATATCCATCCGCAGACGCTACGGCAATACGAGCGCGAAGGACTCGTAAGCCCGGGGCGCACGGAGGGCAAGATGCGCCTGTACTCGGCGCATGATATGGACCGCATACGCATGATTTTAAACCTTACAAAGGAGCTTGGCGTCAATCTTGCGGGCGTGGACGTGATCTTTCGCCTGCAAGAAAGGATTGCCGAGTATGAGCGCGAGATCGAGGAGCTACGGGCTAGAATTTTAGAGCTTGGCGGAGAGACAGAATAAGGTCTGCGAGATAAAGATTAAAGCTTAACAAAAATTGAGGTCTTAGCGCTATAAGCTGAGATTTTAATGCTATCAAAAAGCAAGATCGCCTCGCAAGCCTAGATTCAAGCGATAAATTTTGATTTTCAGAGAGGATTTGCGGGCGCGTTAAATTTCGCGTCAAATTTAAAGTCGCACCAAATAAACCCGGGCGAATTTTCTTGCAATTAAATTTAAAAACCGCCTTGATATAATTTGGTTTTAAAATTTAAAATTCCAAGCCGTGTTAGGCTTTAAAATTTTGTCGCGAACCTCTAAATTTAGCGATAAAGTGCGACATAATTTCTCTATTTTTAAGCGGGATTTTAGTAAAATCACATTATAAAATTTTCCCGTAAATTTATATGAAAAGATAGAATTTCATCGATTATCGCCTCCAATAAATGGTCGCGGATAATGTAAAATTTGACAATAAATTTAGCGCTAAATTTTATGCATAATCTTACAAAAAAGGGAGTTAATGGAGCTTGTTATAGAGCTATTTCTTGCGATCACTGCGCTTGCGATAGTGCTAAATATCGTCTTTAAAATTTTTGAAATTCCCACCATCATCGGCTATATCGTCGCGGGCGTGTGCTTTTCGCAGATCTATAGTCTAAGCAGCGTCGAAAACGCCCATATGTCCGAGCTGGCAGAATTTGGCATCGTCTTTTTGATGTTTACCATCGGGCTTGAGTTTAGCTTCCATCACCTGATGAGTATGAAAAAGGACGTGTTTTTTAACGGCATACTCCAAGTACTCGGCACCGGTATTATTCTAGCGCTCATCATCGATCAAGCTTTCGGCGGAAACATAAAAACCGTGATGATTATCGGGCTTGCGCTCGCGCTTAGCTCTACGGCGATCGTGCTAAAAACACTCAACGAAACAGGCGAAATCAACCAAAACTACGGGCGCAAGGTGCTTGGCATCCTGCTATTTCAAGATCTCGCCGTCATTCCTATTTTGCTGATGATTGACATATTCGGCTCGACCGACAATACCCCCGTGAACTATCTAATCTTAAAAACTGCCGTAAGCGCCGCCATAGTGGTAGTGATCCTTTTCGTGCTCGGTAAATTTGCTTTTAACCGCTTCCTCTACTACGTCGTAAGGACAAATTCTAAAGAAATTTTCATCGCGACCATCCTTTTTACCGTCGTGGGGGCTAGCTTTTTGGCGCATGTTTTTGGCTTTTCATACACGCTGGGCGCGTTCATCGCAGGCATGCTCATCGCAGAAACTGAGTATAAACACGAGATAGAAGCCGATCTGACGCCGTTTCGAGACATACTGCTGGGGCTTTTTTTTATCACGATTGGCATGCAGATAAATTTTGAAGTAATCGTCTCGCACTATGGGCTAATCCTGCTCGCTATTATCGTTATAATGGCGCTTAAAACGGTTGTGATTTACGCGATCTTATTTCTCTCGACCGGTAAAAGAATAGCGCTAAAAGCGGCGCTGTCGCTATGCCAGATAGGTGAGTTTGCGCTTGCGATCTTTTCGCTGTTGATGAGCCGCGATATGCTAAGTAAGGAAAACGGGCAAATTTTAATTACAGTCGTAACCGCGACTATGATTTTAACGCCGTTTATTCTTAAGAATTTAAACAAAATCGCCAACCGTTTCGAATCTAAGGTTGAAAAGCTCGAGGATGAGGAGCATAAAACTCAAATCCCGCCGATGAAAAATCATATCATTGTAGCAGGCTACGGCAGGATAGGGCAAGAAGTTGTGCTACGCCTTAAAGATCAGGGGCTGCTATACGTAGTCGCCGAGAGCGATTTAGAGCTTGTGGATCTGGGCAAATCGCGCGGAGAGAATATATACTTTGTAAATATAATGCAAAAAACTGCGATCGACGAGCTGCATGCGCGCGATGCGTCGGTCATCATCCTAACGATCGCAAATCAGCAAAAGCTAGACATCGTCGCTAAGATGCTAAACGGCTCTAATTTAAAAGCAAATATCATAGTGATGCATACGAGCGCTGATCCGCAAAGCGAGTTGCAGAGCGAATACGGCGAAAATTTTATATTCGTAAAAAAGGAGAGAGTAGTAGCCAATGCGCTTTTACAAGAGGCGCTGAAATGTAAGCTAACGCAGTAGCCTTGAGCGTTTAAGATCAAATTTAAACGCATTTGCTATGCCTAAAATCTCCACGCTTCTTTATTCTTACTTCTATACTCAGCTAATTTGAAGCGTTTTAATGAACGCAGATAATAGATATATTTATAATAGCTGACTTGCAAATTTTAAAGGTGCAAAGTGCTGCTTTGGATTCATTTAAATTCTAAATTTAAGCTGTCATTCCACAGCAAAGGGATACTCCGACAAGGAGCTGATGAAATATATTTGAGCGATAAAGTTATTTAAAAACTCGTTTAAATTTTTGCTCAAATTTAGCGGCTTCATCTTGGGCACCTTGCGCCTTGTCGTTTGTTTTGTTAAAATTTTGCTCGCAGGAAATTTTATCAGCGATGGCTCCGCTAATTTTTGTCTGCGATTTTAGTGCCGGTAGATACACGGTCTCATCGGCGTCAAATTCCGGATTTGCGTTATATGTTATTATCGCCACCAAAATAGCGATAAAAATAGCGGGTATAATCTGACGCGTATCCCAGTCTATGTGATATTTTATCTGTAAATAAAATCCGATTAAAGCATAAAGGACGCAAAATATCGCAGCCATATGTATCCATATAAGCATAAAGGCCTTATCTGCATCACTAAATAAAAGCAGGGCATATTTTTTATACTTCAGCCTGTTTAGGCAGACGAGTATATTTATCGCAGATAGCGCGAGCATGCATAAAAACGACATTATGGGCGCATTATGTACAAACGTAAGAAACACGACGATATAAATCAGGAAGGTCAAAAGTGCCCCGAAAAACAGATATCTACAAAAGCGAAATCTATCGTAGCTTTTTAAAATTTCTTGCGGAATTCGGCTGATGTCCGCGGGGATTTTGTCTTTTTGCGTTTTCATTTTTACCGCTTTTCTCGGTTATTTTAGCTCAAATTTTGCTTTTTTACTCCGTAGCGTTTTAAATTTAATGAAGCGGGCTTTTTTTGGCTTGCTTCTTTTTTGGCAGACAAGCGACCCCGATTTCTCATTAAATTTTTAAAAGCGAATACTTACCGACTCTCGCAATTTTATCGATAAAATTTTTAGCAGGCTAAATTTACGCTTCTTTTCTAGCTAAATTTAGCTTCAAAATTTATCCTGCTTCATTCATAAAATAAGGCAACTAAGCTAAAGCTCATTCGTTTTATCCACCCGCACGAATGCCCAGTGCATAAAATCCCGCTTTGGCTCGTATTTGCCGCTGTTAAAATACTCCGCCAGCCGCGCTTCCTCCGTTTCGCTTAGCTCGCCGCCGAGCATCCAGCGCGTCTTTTGCACAAACTCCTCCGCACTTTTCGCTCCGCCGCCGTGGCACGGGGCTTTGATATAGTTGAGGCTCGGCAGATAGCCCATTTGAAACAGGATGTTTAAAAGATAGACGAAGTCGGGCTTTTGCTCCACTTCGCGCTCTATTGCATCCAAAATTTCATCATCCACAAAGCTGCCTCCCACCTTAAACGTGATATAAAGCGCCTTTTTGGTCTTTGAAAGAAGCTTTTTAAGCGCAGTTTTTAGATCGTCCACCTCAAGGCAGCGCGAAGCGAAAACGACGTCGCACGCGGGCACGTCCGACCAGTCGTCCTCAAAGGCTTTTTGCGCAAATTTTGCGTTTTTTGCGCCGTAAATTTGAGCATTCTCGCGGGCGAATTCCAGCATTTTGAGCGAAAAATCGTAGCCGTAAATTTTATCTACCTTTTCCGCCGCCAGCACGCTTAACGCGCCCGCGCCGCATGCGAAATCAAGTAGCGTGGAGACGCCAGTAAAATCGACCTTGTCTATAAACTCGCGCGCGTAGGTACTTTTCATCACTCCTTCGTTGAAGCTGGGTGCCTTTTTGTCCCAATGCTCGGCCAGTTTTTTGCCGAATGAGCTTTTTGCTTTTTGCGCCTTATAAAGCGCGTCAAAGTCGATTTCATCGTAGTTTGAAGCTAAAATCATAATTATCCTTTCTAAAATTTTGCGAGCAGATCGAACCGATTTTTCGTTAAATTTTAGCGCAAAATTATGCACCGCATTTGAAATTTAATACCGAATGCAAAAGCTAAATTTTTATCTTCCTCGTCGCGTGACGGATGATTTGCTGCGTGTTTTTGTTTTGCGAGCTTTGCCAGCGCACGAGCAGCTCTTTTGCGGCGGCGAAATTTACCTTTAGATAGTCCGCGACGTTGTTTGCGACTGAGCGCTGCACGAAGCGCACCTCATCCTCTTTAAGTATCTCCAAAACCGCAAAAACCGGGCGCGGATCGCTGATAAAAAGCTCTAGTTTGCTAGCCCACGGTAGCTTTGGTCGCAGCCCCTCGGATGCTAGCCTACGCAGGTGGAAATTTGACGAGCGCGCCCACTGCGTCATGGTTTTTAGCGAGTCTTGCGGATATTTTTTGATAAAGGCGCGCACCGCGTACTCGCCAGTGCCGCGCTTTGTGATCTCCTCAATCGCGCTCATTGAGGCCTCAAAGTCGTCTAGGCCGTAGATTTCGACGTATTTTGCCAGCGGCAAAGTCCAGTAAAAATGCTTAAACATGCCAGTTTCGCTTGGATTTTCCTCGCCTAAAATCGCGACCAAAATCTCCGCCGCGTGCCTAAAATCCGGCGGCAAAAGTTCATTCAGCACTTTTGCGTGCGCCAAAATCCTTTGCGAATAGCCGAAATTTGGCGCGCTCTCCGCGATTTGCCGGCAGTAACTCTGCGCGTCAAATTTGGGATAAACCGCCTTTATCTTTTGCGATAAAATTTGCGCTAGATTTTCTCCAAAATATACCGCCAGTCCGCCGTTTTCCATATCTCTCTTTTAAATAAATTACCTAAAGCCGCTCGTGCCGCTTAAATTTGCTTTATGTCGTTTGCGTGCATTTTATCTGCGACTAGCCGGCGCATGCTAAGCTTGCGAGGGTTGCGCGCCGAAGGAGCGCCCAAATAATCCCGCCCAGAAGCAAGACGCTAAAAATAACGATTAAAATTTGAATTAAAATTTCAGCCATTTAAAATTCTAAGTCCTTTTAAAAATGCAAATTTTGCCCCCCGTATAGCTAGCGCTTGCTTGCTCCGCCTTTAAATCGCCGCTCAAACTTATTGCGAGGCCTCCAACCTGGCCGCTATCACCTTTTGCATCGCTTGATTTTTCTTGTTTTTGGCTAAAATTTGCAACCTTCTTTTGCCGATGCGTTTGTCGGCAGCCTTCAGAATATTTACAAGCCCCCATTCATCTGCATCGAAGTGCTTTGCAAACAGCTCCTCTTTGGGCGTATCGATATATTCGCGGATAAGCTCGCCGATATCGCTTATGTCGTTACCATACGGATAAATTTTTGTTAGAGCGCCCCCTGCTAGGCTTTTTACGCCGCCGCTTTTTAGTACGAAATCCTTCGGGTAATCAAAAATAATTTCGTCCGCAAGCGTGATAAAATGTCGCGGCAAATCCGTGCTGCCGCGCCTGCTTTGCATCCGATAAACCGTGCAGTGAAGCTTAAAATCAATGTTTTCATCCACGAGCTCGTAAAGCTGTTTTTGAAGCTTGCTCCAACGTTTCATTTTGCTCCCTTTTATCTATTTATCGCCTCTTGCGGTTTCGCGCGTAGCTTTTGCCGCCTTTTGTGACAATCGCGCTCGAAGGCTCCGCGCCTTTTCTATTTTTTGCGAATCGCTTTATTAAAATTCTGCCGTGCTAAACGCTCTCCCAAAATCTCGGCTCCGTCTTGATCGCGCCTCGGTTTTTCTCGCGTAAAATTTGCAAAAATTCTTTAAAGTTTGGCGTAAAAATCGAAGCGGCGGGCACAAATTTATACTCGCTCGCGCCGCCTTGCTCGGGCTTGTCCGAGCTGCTGCGTTCAAGCTCGCTTGCGCCGTCCGCAAAACAGATCCGCCAAATCCTAGCATGATTTATTCGTATTTTTGTGACTTCAAGCGTCAAAATTTGCTCGAATTTATACCTCGCCGCGAGCTTTTGTCCGTCAAAAATGTAGATGAAATTTTGATCAAACCAAAGACTCTCGCCTGAAACAAAAAATCGCTCCAGCCAGAACAAAAACGGCCTCACGGAAAGCCTTTTTACCGTGCTTGCTTCGCTTATCCCATCTATCGCGGCAAGACAGCTCGGGCTAAGCTTACGCGGGTTGCGGCAAAAGAGCGTCCAAACAATCCCGCCCAGAAGCAAGACGCTAAAAATAACGATTAAAATTTGAATTAAAGCTTCAGCCATTTAAAATTCTAAGTCCTTTTAAAAATGCAAATTTCGCCTCCGTATCGCTCCAAAACGAACTTCTGAATCTGAGTGTAGACATTTAAAATATCTCTCGCGGAGTCATGATTTTCCTTTAAATTTATCGTTTAAATTTAGACGTTTTGTTCGCTAGCAATTCGGTTTGCAGCTTACATTGCCGCAGCCGCGACCCACACGGCATTTTATAGGGCGCGCCGTTTTGTCGCCGAAAAGTTATTCTATACGCGCAATTTTACCCCAATTCGGCTAAATTTAACGGCGCTACGCGCCCGTAAAATTTATAATCTATCCTCGTATTTTTCGTAGTTTATGCCGTATATTTTATCGATATTTTCGGCGTTTATGAGCTGCTCGCTGCGCCCGAAGGCTAAAATTTCGCCGTCTTTTATAAATAGCGTCAAATTTGAAACGAACTTCGCATGCCGCGGGTAGTGCGTCGTCTGCACGAAGGTGTAGCCCTCGTCGCCTAGAGCTTTTATCATCTCGAGCAGCTTGATCTGATTGCCAAAGTCCAGCCCGTTGGTAGGCTCGTCCATAAAGATCACTTTCGCGCCCTGAACCAGCGTGCGCGCGATATACGCCAACTGCCGCTCGCCGCCGCTAACCCTCGTGTAGGGCGCGTTTTTTAGATGCGCGATACCCATCTTTTCCAGTGCCTGCTCGGCTAGCTTTTTATCCGCCGCGCTAAAGCTAGAAAATAGCGGCGTCCTGCATAGCGCGCCCATCAGCGCGATGTCAAAGACGCTGTAGTCATAGGACGGCGCGTGCGTCTGCGGCACGTAGGCGACGAGTGAGGCGAGCCCCTTTTTGCAGTAGTCGCGCACGCTTTTGCCGCCGATCAGCACCTCGCCCTCAAATTTTAAAAACCCGAGCATTATGCGAAGCAGGGTGCTTTTGCCGCTGCCGTTGGCGCCTAGGATGCTTAGCGTATCGCCCGTCGAGAGGTCAAAGCTGATGCCCTTTAGCACGGGTTTACCCTGGTAAGCAAAGCGCAAATTTCGCACTTCTATCAAATTTTTTCGCATCAAAAGCTCCTCTTGGCGCGGCGAAGCACGATGATAAACATCGGGATGCCAAATAGCGAGGTCACGATGCCGATGGGGATCTCAAAGGTAAAAACGAGCCGCGAGAAGCTGTCGCAAAAGAGCAGAAATATCGCGCCGATCATTGCCGAGCTAGCAAGCACCGCGCGGTTGTCGGCGCCGAAGATAAAGCGCGCGATGTGCGGTACGATAAGTCCGATCCAGCCGATGATACCCGCGATCGTCACGCTAAGCGCGCTAACGAAGGTCGCAATGAGGATGATGAAAATTTTAACCCGCGCCGTATTTACGCCCAGGCTCTTTGCCTCCTCATCGCCAAGGCTTAGCGCGTTTAGGTATTTGCCGCTAAGCGCCAGCAGCAAAACGCCCGCGCACATCGGCAGGATTGAAATTTCGATAAAGCTCTTGGACGCAAAGCCGAGGCTTCCCATCAAAAAATATGTGATCGCTGGAAGCGCGTCGTTCGGGTCTGCGGCGTATTTTAGCACCGAGAGCAGCGAGGTAAAGAGCGAGCCGCTGATGACGCCGCCAAGAACTAGCACGATGACGCTACCGCTACGCGAATACAGCGCCGAAACGCCTAGCGCCACGGCCACGGCAAGAAAGCCGAAGCCGAATGTGCTAAGCTGGATTAGGTATTCATTTAGCTTAAAAAACATCCCGACCGCTGCGCCAAATCCCGCGCCGCTTAGAACGCCCAGTATCGAAGGGCTAACGAGCGGGTTTACGAACATCGCCTGATACGCCGCGCCGCTGATCGCGAGGCTAGCGCCGATGAGCACGCAGGCAAGTATGCGCGGCAGGCGAATCTCGAGCAAGAGCGTGTGCATGACCTCGAAATCTTTTAAGCTTTCGCCCCGTAGTAGCGCCGTGACGTAGCGCGCGTAGTCCTCTGCGCCAAAGCCGTATTTACCGAGCAGCAGCGAACCCGCGACGCAAAGCGCCAGCAGCAGGGCTAAAAACGCAAACGCCTTTTTGCTCATTTTGCTTTACTCACTCGGCGCGTCCTAAAATTTTATAAATTTGCTCGCCCGTGAGCTCAAGATCCAAAAATAGCTTGTAAAACTCGCGCGTCTCTTTAACCATGTCAAATTTAAACGCCTCTGGGTAGGTTAAATTTACCAGCCATTTTAGCCCCAAAAACCTCATAAACGAAGGCGGGCGGTCAAACCACGAAAAGGGCTCGCGCGGGATGTAAAACGCCTTTTTGTTTTTCACCGCGCCTAGCAGCTGCCACTTCGGATCGATGTAAATTTTATCAAACAGCTCTTTTTCGTATATGAGGATAACGTCTGGGTCGTATTTTACGAGCTGCTCGAAGCTAATCTTAACGCGCCCGAAGGATTTGGCGTTTGGATCTTCGCTACATTTATGCACGTTCTGCGCGCCGGCTCGCTCGATGAGCGTCGCGTGCCACGAGCCCTCGCACTCGGTAGCTAGCCCGTCGCCGCCCTGCGCGTAGTAAATTTTTACCTTTTGCAGGTTATTTTTCTTAATATATTCCTCGATCTGCGCGGTCAAATTTAGCGACTCTTTCGCGTAGTTTATGAGACGTGCGGCGCGCTCCTGCTTGCCCGTCACTTCGCCCAAAATTTCAAACCCGTCCAAGTAGTCCTCTAGCTTCGTCGCGCTTAGATAGAGCATCGGTTTTTTGATAGAGCCGAAAACCTCGCTCATCTTTTTGGTGTTGCGCGAGCTTGCGTTTACGAGGATGAGCTCGGGGTTTAGGCGCAGCAGCATCTCGACGTTTGGAATTTTACCCTGACCGAAAAAGCCGCCCACGACGGGCTGCTCTTGCACCTCTTTTTTGACGTAGGGCCGCTCGTAATCGTTCCACTCGAAATTCGTGCCGCTGATTTTAGCGGGATCAAGGGCGTAGAGCATATATAAAAGCGGCGGCGAGCTCGCGTAAATTTTAGACGGAGTGCCTTGTAGCTGAGCTATGTTTTCGCTATTTTGCGCGATGTAGTCTTTGATCTGCGCCTCGCTTAGAGCAAAAAGCATGCTCGCGGCGCAGAGAAATAGAAATATTTTTTTCACGGTCGTACCTTTTAAAATTTTTGATTTCGCAAGTATAGCAAAAGAAATTTTAAAATAGATTTATCTTCGCTAGACGCCTATTTAGCCGCTAAATTTTAAAATTTAGCGGCGGTTATTTTTAGAATTTTGGCTAAATTTAGGATTTTAAAATTTAGAGTTTAAATTTAAAAGGGGCGGGCGGTCTGAGATGAGGCTCAAAACCGCTCGCCTTCGGAGTTCAATGAAAAGGCAAAATGCCGCCGCCGTTTAAACCTGAATTAAAATTTATATCTGATGTTTGAGAAAAATACACGACCCTCCTCAGGATAGCCTTCGTCGTACTCGTAGTTTTTATCAAACAGATTCGATACGCCCGCTTCTACGCTTAAGTTTTCGATCGGCTCGTACGTGAGCTTTAAATTTGTAACGCCAAAGCCCGCCAGCCTGGTCTCTTCTTTGGATAGGACGTATTTGCCGGATGAGATATATTGCGACATGTATGCAGATAGCTTAGGCGTGATTTTATAATCTACGTATAAGAAGGCCTTGTGTTTCGGCAAATCATACACTTTGGCGTCGCTTTTATCGTTTTTGACTATAAGATAGGAGTAGTTGCCGCCTATCTCAAGATCCTTCGTCGCAAAGTACCCCGTGCTAAACTCAAAGCCTTTGTGGGTCGATCTATCGATATTTACGATCATATCTCTAGTTTGACCGTTTCGCGTTTCTTTTCTAAGCCCGAATGCGTCTTTGATCTTTGAATAAAATACCGCCGTTTCGAGCCTTAGCGTATCGCCGAACATCCTTTGATAATCTATTTCGTAGTGGTTTGCTACCTCCGGACGAAGCGCTGGGTTTGCGAAGGTTCGGCCAAATCTCTCGCTATATCTATCTTTCATGCTCGGAAAATAGGTCTTTTTTGCGTAGCTTAAGCTAAGCTCGTCGTTGCCGTCGAAGCTTTGTTTAAATATCGCCTGATAATTGAAGGCCGTTTCCTTTTTCAGATCCGTAAAGCTATAAAAATGCGGTCTGTTAGCTAAAATAGAGCCATATTTTTCGGCCTTTTTCGAATCTCTAATGTCATAATCGATGCCTAAAATGAGTTTGTTATAATCGGTAAATTTATACGTATTTTCCAAAGCGAAGCTATACATATCGTCCTGGGTCGTTTGGATAGGCTCGCCGTCGTTGTGCTCTTTGTGCTCGTCAAATTTATAATTTGCCGCAAATTTCAACGTATCTTGATCGCTCACGTCGCCGCCTACTTCTGCGCCGAAGCCGTAAGAATGGTCTCTATAGTGGCTATTGAATGCATATCTTCTTTTTTGCGTGCTATAGGTTTTGTCGTCGAATGATCGCAGATCGTTTTTGAATTGATCGTAATACGCCTTCGTATTTATATACAGACTGCCCGCAATTTGCGTATGCGAGAGGAAGTAGAGGCTCTGTTTGTCCCACATAGGCCAATCCCAATACCTACTCCAATCCAAATAGCGGCCCGCATAACGAGGGGCCTGTTTTCTGCCTTTTTGATTGATATAGCTGATGGCGTATTCGTCGGTTTCGTTCGGCGTAAGACCCACTTTAAGTCCGATTTTTTTGTCTCTTTGGATGGAGTTATCGCGTCTGCCGCCGTCCTCATCCTTGTTTATAGGCATGCGAAATTTAGACGAAAGCTGCTGGCCTCTGTCTTCAAAAAAGCTTCCGCTTACCTGTGCGTAGAATAAATTTTGTTTAGTACCGACGCTAAAATCTACGTTGTTGCCGATAGTTTTGCCGCTTTTGCCGCTTTCAACTCCATAACCGATCTCGCCCTCAAGCTCTTTGCTGGGCTTTTTAGTGATCAGATTTATCGCGCCACCCATAGTGTTCGGTCCGTAAAGCACTGAGCTGGCGCCTTTGGAGATTACGATGCGCGACAGATCAAACGTAGTAAATCGTCCGTAATCGATATAGCCGTCGTAAGGGATATAAACGGGGATACCGTCGATAAAGACGGGCACTCTTCTGGCATTAAAGCCGCGAACGTAAAAGGTCTGCTCGGCTCTTCCGCCGCCGCCTTTGCTTATTTGTAGTCCCGGCGTGCTCTCAGCGACCTCGGAAAGACGCTTAATCTCGTTTTTCTTCATCTTCGCTTCGTCGATCACCGCGACGCTCGTGTCGCTTTCTTGGACCTTATCGCCGATTTTCGACGTGACTTCGATCTCGCCTAGATTAAAAATTTCGCCGTGAAGCGCAACGGCGGCTATGACGGCAAACAGACAGCTCTTTTTCATCGAAACTCCCTTGAGTAAAATTATTTTAATATATCGCAAGAAATCTGATTTTTATGCATTTCTTATACATCGATATATAAAAAGAATTTTATTCAATATATGTTAAAAGAAGCTTAAATTTGAAGGCCTATATAAACAAAATTTTAACGAAACTTGAAAGTGCGGCAAAAATAGCAGGCGGCGACGGATAAAATTTAAAGCTATTCGGTATTTTTTCGGTTTGCCAAATAAAGCGCGAGCTTGCAAAGCAGATATAAAAATGCAAGATACAAGGTGATCGGCGCGGATACGGTCGCCCAAAAAAGCACGATGCCTCTGTAAATTTCGGTATTTAAGCAGATGAGTATATTTGCGACGATTAAAATTTTAAAAAGCAATGCTGCTCCGTGCGCCCTAAACGCGGACACCAGAGCGTAGATCGCGCAGATTAGGATGCTTGTTTGCACCAAAAGCATAAAGGATCGCACCTCATCGTCATCCGATAAACTTATGAAAAATATAACTATGGCGCACAACGCAATGCCGCATATATGAAAGATATTCAAAGCGTTTTTATCTTTTTGCATTTACCTTTTTTTGCTCCTGCGCTTTGCCGCTTAAATTTAGCCTCGGTATGCGCTTGTTAGGATTTTAACCTCGCTGCTGCTACTTTGAAATTTCATCTTTTAAAATTCCGTCTTTATACGGATAATTTTATATCGTCGCGTTTTTGAAATTTGCATCGCTGCAAATAAAATTTTATTGAGGTTTAAAATTTGATGCCGTGTTGTTGCGCTGAGTAAAATTTCAATAACGCGCTAAATTTAAGTAGCACGTAAAATCAAGCATTGCGCTAAATTTCAAGTTACGCGCCGAATTTAGCTCGCGCGGCAAATCAAGCGCGCCGTATAAATCACCTATAAAATTTGCTCGCGCGCTAAGGCTTGTCCCTCGGGGCCTAGGCGTATAAAATTCTACCCAGGCGGATCATGTTCGAGCCGCATTTGATCGCGAGCTCGAAATCATCGCTCATCCCCATCGAGCAGATCCGCGCGCCGTGCGGCACGAGTGCATCGAAGATCTCGCGGCTCGCCTCGAAGCTTCGCGCGATCTGCGCGGGCTCGCTCACGTGCGCGCCGATGCTCATCACGCCGATTAAATTTAGATTTTTGCACTCCTGCTTGATGCGCAAAAACTCCTCCACCGCGCGGTTTTTATCGAGCCCCGTTTTGGAGCTCTCGCCCGCGGCGTTGATCTCCAGCAGCGTATCTAGCGGATAATTCAGCCGCTTATTTACGGCAAGCGCGAGCTCGCAACTATTGCAGCTTTGCCACAGCGTCGGGCGTAGAGCGATGAGCTGATTGATTTTGTTGCTTTGCAGCGTGCCGATGAAGTGCCACTTTAGCGGCAGTTCACGCAAGGCCTCGCTTTTGCGCTTTAGCTCCTGCACTCTGTTTTCTCCAAACGCGATCTGTCCTTGCGAATACAGCTCGCGCACCTCATCCGTGCCTACGTTTTTACTCACCGCGACTAGCTGCACTTCGCCCGCGCCTGCTTTTGCAGCCTCAATGCGCTTTAAAATTTCATCCAGTCTCATTTGTAAAATCCCAAAATTCTAGCAAAATCATTCAGCACCGTAAATATCATCAAAAGCGCCAAAATCCCCATCCCTACGTAGCTAGCACCCACGAATACCCGTTTTGGCACCGGGCGGCGAAAGATGAGCTCAAAGAGATTAAACGCGATGTGTCCGCCATCAAGCGCGGGGATCGGAAAGAGGTTGATAAGCCCTAAATTTACCGATATGAGCGCCACGAGCGCGAGCAAGACCGCCGCGCCGTAATCGACCGCCTTTGAGGTGATGTCGGTAATAGCGACGATACCGCCCATCTCCTTGGGCGAAACGACGCCGCTGGCGAGCTTCTCAAGACCCACCAAGATGAGCTTGGAGGCTTCCACCGTCTGATCCCACGCGAAACTAAGCGAGCTTGCGCCCTTGTGATATAGTGTCACGGTCGCGTTGTAATCGGGCGAAATACCGATGAGCGGCACTCTGATGCTCTCTCGCCAGATGGTTTTTTTCTCGCCGAGCTTCGGCGTGAGCTGTAGGCTCAGCCGCTCGCCGCTGCGCATAATTTCTAAGCTTAGCGGTGCTGCGGTTACCTGCCTTGAGATGTCGTCCCACTCGCGGATCTGCTTGCCGTCGATCGCTAAAATTTCATCGTTTAGCATAAGCCCTGCGCCTGCAGCGGCGGAGCCTGGCGAGATTTTGCCGACCTTTGGTGCGAGTTTTTCGACGCCGATGTAGCCCAGCGCGATGTAGATCAAAAACGCAAGCAGTAGGTTGAAAAACGGCCCCGCAAAAAGTATGATTATGCGCGCGATTGGGCCTTTGGAGTTATAGCTGTCGGGGTCCGCGCTTGCCGCGGCGGGATCCAGATCCTCCTGTCCCTTAAGGCTCACGTAGCCCCCCAGCGGGATCGCGCTGATGGCGTACTGCGTCGCGCCGATGCGCCTAGTAAAGACCTTCTCACCGAAGCCCACGCTAAAGACGTTCACCCCCACGCCCAGCGCCCGTGCCGCCAAAAAATGCCCCAGCTCGTGGAAAAAGATGAGGAAGCTGATCGCCAGCACCGTGACCATAAAATTTATCGAGTAAAAATAAAATCCGACCGCCAGGATCGCTAGCGTTAAAATTATGCTTTTCAAATTTCAAACCTTTGTAAAAAATGGGCTAAGCTTACTATGATTTTGTAAATTTTAAGCTTAGATTGCTTTTTGGGCTTAGCCCGCTTTTTTAAACTTGGTTAGCTTTGAGCTTAAGCCCGCCGCCGTTTCGGGCTATAAATTTAGCTAAATTAAGGGCGCGCGGCGGATGGAGGACGAGAGGAATTTAAAATTTTAAAAGCGAAATTTTACCGAGAGATTTTGCAGAGTGGATTATAAAATTTCGCCGCGCGAGGCTTTGTGTTTTGAACTGCCGCTATGCTTTGAAATTTCATTATGTCTTAGCAAGTCGTCATACTCTAAAATTTTGTCGCGCTTTGAAATTCCGTCATGTTTTGAAACACTGCTGCGCCGCCCTGAAATTTTGCGCGGTAATTTTATCTTTCAAATTTTATAGGCTTAGCACGCCGCCGTGCGCATACAGACTAAGCATCTATAGAATTTTGTCTAGCAAAATTTGAACGTGAAATTTTAAAATTCCGCGCTATTAATATAATATAGGTGAAATTTTACGCTGAAATTCTATCGCTAAAACCCACTTAAGCGCGGGTTTTTGCGTCTTGCGATGAGGTTTTGTAGCTTCACAATCCATTGTTTTAGTTTGATAAAAAATTCTGATTCTTCAAATAAATGTGAGATCAAGCTTAGTTTAAATTTTTCATCTATTAAATTTGGACTAAAGCCCTCTAAGCCGCTTTCGCAAGTGGATCTAAACATTTTGCGTATTAGTCGTTTTATTTTGCCTTGCGTCGGTGCCTCACTCCGATCGCCTAAAATTTCTATTTTCTTTATCTTATAGCTGATTTCATTTATTCCATCTACGGTTTTGTTGGAAATTTGCTTTAGTACTATATTTGCGTGGTATTCGTAATAACCGTGATTGTAATGCGTAAGCGTAAAAAGATCATTGCTACCGTCCGAACCCACTTTTATAAGAAAAATCTCGTTTAGCTCCTTTGAGATACACCACAGATGATCTATCTCATCTCGACTTAAGCTAGCTAGGCCGTGTTGATTTCTAAATGGATTTATGATTTGCTCTAGGTTATCCTCAAAGCGGTATCCGTCAATTAAAAATCCACCTACATAATCAATGTTGTAATCCAGGGCGTCTATTAGCAAAACATTTTCATTTTCGGCGTTAAGGGCGTCTTGTAAAATTTTAAAAATATCGCTTTTGCTGAGCTTGCCGCTACTTCTCGGTTCTAGCGCATAGAGTTTATGGATACGTCGCTTCTGTCCATTTATCATCCTAAAATCGCCGAACCAAGCACCGTAAGTAATGACTGCATCAAACATTTTGCCTTGATAATACAATCTATACGCGTTAAAATCTAAATTGCAATGATCCCAAAAGCCGCCAAAGCTCCCGTAGTTTATGAGCCATGCGCCAAGCTCTCTATCTATGCGCCAGCTTAATTCTATAGAAATTTCAGGATAACATCTAAAAGGCAATCGCTTTTTAGAAATTTTGTTTCTAATATCTTTTTCTACCTTATTGAGCTTATACTTTCTTGCATTTTCTTCGCCAATTTTTTCTTCAACTACGAAAGCCATATCTAGCCTAAAATTTAACTCTTTTTCGTAGCCTTAGCATACGCCGCGACGTATTCAAAGCCCGAATATAGCGTCAGCGCGACCGCGATCCAGAGCAGGGCGTTTGCATAGGGCCACTGCATCGTTAGCCAGCCGATAGCGATCATCTGAAAGACTGTCTTTACCTTGCCCGCCATCGACGCGGCGACCTCTACACCGTCGCCCGCCATCGCCACGCGAAGACCTGTGATAAAAAACTCGCGGATTAGGATCAGATAGATCGCCCACGGGCTAGCGCGCCCGATAAACATAAGCCCCAAAAAGCCCGCAAGCGTCAGCATCTTATCGGCAAGCGGATCGATGATGGCGCCTAGTTTGGTTTTTTGGTTCCAAGAGCGCGCGATGTATCCGTCGAAAAAGTCCGTGACGGAGGCGATGACGAAGACCAGTGCGGCAAAATAATCGATCCAGCTGACGTGCACCGAGCCCACCATGCCGCCGTCCGCATGGCCTGCTAGTAGGATCAGCCAAAAAAACAGCGGCGCCAGCGCAACGCGAAAGCTCGCTAAAATATTGGGTAAATTTAGCATTATTTAAAGGTCGTTCCGCCGTCGACGATGAAGGTGTGCCCCGTCACCCAGCTAGCCTTGCTCGAGCATAGAAATAAACATGCTCCCGCCAAATCCTCCGGCTGCCCCATGCGTCCTAGCGGGCTAAGCTCGGCGGTCTTGTCGCGCACCTCTTCGTAGTTCGTAAAGGCCCTAAGCGCGTCCGTCTCGATCGGGCCGCCGCTTACTATGTTTACGCGGATGTTTTTTTCGCCGAGCTCGGTCGCGGCGTAGCGCGCCATCGCTTCGACGGCAGCTTTTGCAGTGCCGTGACCCGCGTAGTTTTCGATATAGACTAAATTTCCAGTGGAGCTAAGCGAGATGATCGAGCCGCCGCCTACCGCTTCCATACGTTTTGCGGCTTCTTGCGCGCCCACGACGAAGGCATTTACGGTCGCGGTAAAGATATTATTAATGCCGCGCGGCTTTAGCCTCATAAATTTAGTGTATCCGCCCGCGACCGCGCGACCCGAGATGATGGCGTTTGAGATGAAAAAATCCACTCGCGCAAAATCCTCGTCGATCTTGGCAAAGAGCTCCTTGTAGGTCTCTGGCTCTAAGATATTGAGCGCATAAGCGCGCGCCTTGATGCCGTAAGCCTTCTGAAGATCGGCTGCTTGCGAAGTCGCCAGCTCCTCGTTGGAATTATACGTAAAGGCGATATTTGCTCCCGCGGCTGCGAATTCCAAAACTATCGCCCTGCCTATGCCTCTCGTGCCGCCGCTGATAACTAGCGTTTTTCCTTTAAATTCGTTCGTCAATTAAAATCCTTTGATAGTGTATTGTTTCATCACGTTTTCTATTTTTTTGAGGTTTTCCGCGCTCGGCTCGCAAAGCGGCAAGCGGTACTCTAAACTCGGCGTCAGGCCCGCGATATACATCGCCGCTTTGATCGGGATCGGATTGCTCTCGCAGAATAAAATTTTATTGATCGCGTAGAGATCGTCGTTGATCTGCTTGGCCTTTAAAAACTCATTTTGCAGCGCAAATTTCGTAAGCCTCGCCGTGTAATCGGGCAGTAAATTTGCGGTGACCGAGATCACTCCCTTGCCGCCGTTACTTAGGATCGGATAGTTGATCGCATCCTCGCCGCTAAGCACGCTAAGGTGCGGCTCGTGCGCGAGTAGATCGACGCATTTATCGATGCTGCCGCTGGCTTCTTTGACGCCGTAGATGTTCTCGCAGTCGTTAAAAAGCTTGATGATCGTATCTGCGGCGATGTCGCAGCCGGTGCGCCCTGGCACGTTGTAGAGCAGTACTGGCAGATCTACCGAGCTCGCGATCGCCTTGTAGTGCAGATACAGCCCCTTTTGGGTGGGTTTATTGTAGTAGGGCGCTACGGATAAAATTCCATCTGCGCCGTGAGCCTGCGCAAACTGCGCGAGCCCGATCGCTTCGTGAGTTGCATTGCTGCCCGCGCCCGCTAGCACCTTGACATCCGTGCCCTTGCATGCATCTACGGCGATCTCGATACAGACGCGATGCTCGTCGTGCGTCAGCGTCGCGCTCTCGCCCGTGGTACCGACGGGCACGACCGCGCTTATGCCGTTTGCGATCTGTCTTTTGATGAGCTTAGCATAGGTCTGCTCGTCCAGTTTGCCCTCTTTAAAAGGCGTGATCAGCGCCGTCATAGAGCCGATTATGACATTTTTATTCATCGTTTTCCTTTCGTAAGATAATGCTCGTGGAGCTTTTAAGGCTTAGATAGGTTTTCATCGCTTTTTTAATCGCGCTTTTATCCAGGCTTTTGATCTCGCGCTCCAGCCTAAATAGCGCGTCCAGATCGCCGCGGACGATGTAGCTGCCGTACATCTGCGCTACCTTGCTAGCGCTGTCGAGGGAGTAGATCAGATCGCTACTTAGGGTGTTTTTGATCTTTAGCATATCATCGTCGCTTATTTTAGCTTTTTTGGCTTTTTCGATCAGCGCTAAAATTTCACTCCTCAGCGCCTCGCCACTTACGCCTTGGTTGCAAACGGCAAAGACTATAAATAAATTCTCATCCTTACCGCTCATATCATAGATATTGATCTGATTGGCGAGCTTTTTCTCATCGACCAGCACGCGCTGTAAAAGCGAGCTCTTGCCGCCGCTAAGATATATATCCATCGCTTTGATCGCCGCGGCGTCAGGGTGGTTAAACGGCGGAATTTTAAAGGCGACTGCAACGATCTGCGCCTCGCTGTTTTTATAAATAACGCTAAGCTTCTCGCCGTCCTGTGCGGGCTCGGTGCAGTGAAGACGCGGAATTTCGCTTTTGTTTTTTACGGGCGCGAAGTGTTTTTTAGCCGCATCAAACGCCGCCTTTTCGCCGATGTCGCCGGTGATCAGCAGCACGGCGTTTTGCGGCTGATAAAATTTAGCGTGAAATTCCTTGATATCTTTGATGCTCCAGTTTTCGATGTCCTTGCGAAAGCCGATCGGCGTCCAGTGGTACGGGTGGTACAAAAACGCGGCGTTGTAGAGCCTGAAAAATAGGTATCCGAACGGATCGTTATCGGTGCGCCACAGCCGCTCCTCGAGCACGACCTTGCGCTCGGGCTGAAATTCTTTGTCTTTGAGGCTTAAGTTTTGCATTATGTCGGCGTAAAGATCCAGGCAGACCTCTAAATTTGAGCTCGCGCACTTGATGAAGTAGTGCGTGTAATCAAAGCCCGTGCTTGCGTTGTTCACGCCGCCGAATCCCTTTACGATCGCGTCGAACTCGCCCGCCTTGCGATTTTTCGTGGATTTAAAATTTAGATGCTCCAACATGTGCGCAATGCCGCTTTTGCCCATCGTCTCGTCGCGCGAGCCGACGTTGTAAAACACGTCCACGCTGATGACGCCGCTGCCTTTATTCATCGGGATGTGATAAATTTGAAGCCCGTTTTGCAGCGTGATTTTCTTAAATTTCGGAAACATTAATCTTTTTTCGCCTTTCGTTTTTTACTTGAGTTTTGCTCTGCGTCTTGGGCGCCGCTCGCTTCTTTGGCCTCTTTAAGCTCTTTGGTCTCTTTAGCCTCGGCATTTTTAGTTTTTGTGCTGCTTTGCTTTACGTTTTTGGCTTTTAAGCTTTTGCTTTCCGCGCTATTTTTTGGCGCGGCTTTAGTTTTAGAATTTTTGCTTTCTATGTCGTTTTTTGGCGCGGCTTTAGTTGCGGTTTTAGTTTTCTGCACGGTTTTGGTTTTGGCGGTTTTACTTGCCGTGTCGCTTTGTTTTGCACTTTTATTTTCTAAATTCTCGCTCTTTGCGCCGCTTTTCGAGAGATTTTTTGCTTCGGCGCCCTTCTGCTGCGAGGCGTTATCCTGCACGCCATCTTTCTGCGAAGCGTCATTATCCTTCGCAGTATCCTTCTGCGCGGCGTCTTTTTGCGTAGCGTCTTTTGAAATTTTACCGCGCCTGGAGCTTACGCCGCTTTTGGAGGTAGTTTTTGAAATTTTATCCGACTTTCGATCCTCGCTGTCTTGCTTTGTACTTTTAGCCTCTAAATTCTCGCTTTTTGCACTGCTTCGTTTTTTACTTTTAATCTCTGAATTTTCGCTCTCCGCACCGCTTTGCTCGATTGATCTTTGATCCGTCGCGGTATCCGCGCTTGCTAAGACGTTTAAATTTGCCGAAGCGCTAGAATTTTCGTCCGCTTTGGAGATTGAGTTTGTTTGAACGGCAGGAATTTCATCTGCTTGGACACCCGATATTTCGCTTTTGCCGTCGTTTGAAATTCCGTTCGCATCCTTGCTTTCGGGTGCGTTTGAAATTTCGCTCGTTTCCTCGCCTTTGGCTGCGTTTAAAATTTCGTTTGTTTTAGCGCCCGCCTCTTTATTTCCGCAAGCGCACAAATCCGCGCCGTTGCCGAGGTTTTTGGCCTGATCATTTCTGATGCCGTATCCTTCGCCCGCGCGATCTTTTAAATTTACTCCGACCGCCTCGCTTATGTTATTGAAGCCGTCTGCGCGCAAAAGCTCCGCTAGCCCCTCGTTGATCGATTTTGCGACGAACGGGCCTTTAAAGATAAAGGCGGTAAAAATTTGAACCAGGCTCGCGCCCGATTTGATGCGCTCATAGGCCTCCTGCGCGCTGTCTATGCCGCCGCAGCTGATTAGGACCGTGCGGCCGAAGAGCTCGCGAGCGACCTGTGAGAAAAGCTTTCGCGATTTTTCGGTGATTAGCCTGCCGCTTAGGCCGCCAAAGTCCCTAGCGTTGGGACTTAGCGAATAATCAACGCTCGTGTTGTTTATGATGATGCCGCTTGCACCGCTTTGCACCGCGCACTCGCACAGTGCGATCGCCTGATCCGCGCTCATATCGGGCGCCAGCTTTAAGACGAGCGGTCTGTTCGTGATTTTTTTCATCGCTCCGATCAGCTCGCTTATGAAGCTGTTTTCTTGCAAAGCGCGCAGATTCGGGGTGTTCGGCGAGCTTACGTTGATGATGAAAAAATCGCACAGCCCGTTAAATTTACGGCCCAAGGCTTCGTAATCGCTTAGCGCATCCTCGTTCGAGGTGACCTTATTTTTACCGATATTTGCGGCGATCGGGATTTTAAAAGGATAAATTTTTCGCACGCGACGCTCGATAACATCGGCGCCTTCGTTGTTAAAGCCCATCGCGTTTTGAATGCTCTGCTCGCTAACGAGGCGAAAAAGTCGCGGCTTAGGATTGCCGCTTTGAGGACGCGGCGTAAAGGTGCCAAAATCGATGTGTCCGTAGCCGAGAGCGGCCAGCGGCGCGATCATCGTGGCGTTTTTGTCGAATCCGCCCGCGATACCTACGGGGTTATCGAAGCTTAAATTCCATATATTTTGAGTTAAAATTTCATCTTTGTAAACACCGAATTTTGCCAAAGCCTCAAGCCCGCCCGGAGTCGCATAGAGCGCGCGAAGTCCGAATTCTGCGATCTTGTGAGCGGTTTCGGGATCGAATAGAAAAAAGATTTTTTTCAAGGTATCATAATTCATAATTTTTCCTCAAATTTTGCGTAATGGTAGCTAAAATTTAATTAAATATAGATAAGGATTTCGCGCCGTATTTGCAATCTGCGGCGGTTAAATTTAATTTTAGAATTATGCGAGAGATGCCGGTAAAATTTCTACGGCTTGCAATGAGCGGTTTAAATTTACGCAGAAGTTCAAAGATGTGCGGCGTAAATTTTATAAATTTAGCGAGCGGCGATACATATCAAAATGCGCGGTGTCTGCAATGCAGCTCGCGGTGCAGGGATAGTACGCGATTTTATCCTGCGCCGATCTGCGCTCAATCCCGCTGACGCTAAATTTTAAAATTTAAAGCGTCCTGCCCACGCCGTTTGAGCTTTAGCGCGCGTCTTTGCCGCCGAAAGCAGCGATCATCGTACCTAGAGGAATGATCGTAACGCCCAAAATAATCGCTAGCGGGTTTAGCAAGGACAGCTTGGCAAGCAGGTAGATCGCCGCCACGAGCGCCGCGTAGGACAAAATTTTAAACGGAGAGAAAAATGCTCCCGCGAAATTGCTCCGAACCTCGCCTCTTTTGCGCTCATTATCCCAATCGTCCGCGCCGTCGAAATCATCCTTTGATCTGTTACGCGCGATGCCAATCCCACCCCCAAAATCGCTCGTACCGTCGCTCGGCTCGCTGCTATCTACATCGCCGCCACGATTACCGCTATCTGTGCCATCGCTATGATTGCTGCGATCTGCGCCGCCGCTATGATTGCTGTGATCTACGCCGTTGCTCCGCTCGCTGCTATCTAAGCTGCCGCCCAGATAGCTGCTCGCTGCATTTTTTAAGTCGTCGCAGCGCTCACCTATGCCGTCTTGCGAACTATCGCTAGCTTCGTCGTTTATGCTGCCGTGTGAGTCGCCGTAAATCGCGCTGCCATTCATATTAAATTTATCGGCAGCATGTCCTAAAGCGGTTGTGTCGTAAGCGGAGGTTTTGTCGTCGCTCTTCGTAGAATTTACATCGCGCTCTCCAGCGGAAGCTCTGTCGTACTCGGCGGCGAAATTTTCGGTATCTTCGTCGGCGGCGGAGCTTGCGGCGCGCTCGGCGAAGGTCTCATCGTACAGAGCGTGGCTATCATCATTTTCGGTGCTGGTCTCGCCGCTAGTGAAATTTACCGCGCCTTCGGAATTTCGCGCGTTTGGAATTTCAGCGTCTAAATTTAGGCTACTAAAGCTTTCGCTTTTTAAAATTTCACCGTCGCAAGCCTCGCTGCATAAAATTTCATCGCTACCGCCCGCGCCGCCCTGATTTTCGCCGCTACGGCTTGCGGAATTCGTATCGTTTGCGGAAATTTCGTCGTTCATAAAACCAGTGGAATTTTTAGGGCTTTGCCGTAAAATTTCATCGTATTTGCCGGCTCTTAGCTCATCTTCTATTTTGTTGCGATAAGCGCGAAACGAAAAATATACCGCGCCGAATGCGCCTAAAAATCCGGCCTCCAAGCTAAGAAGCCACGCAAGCGCCCGCACGCCGAAAGAGCCCGAGCCGAAAAATCCTGAGCCGCAAAGCGCTAGCCCAAGCAGGGCAAACGCCGCGTTTAGCGCGCAGTATATGAGCAAAAACCGCCTATTCAATCCCGCTCATCCCATTCATCGTCGTCGTCAAAATTTTTCGGATCCGCCTTGTATTTTGGATCGTCCTCAAGCTCTTTTAGGCTCGAATTTAGCGCCTTGCAGGCGCGGTAAACGTTCAAAAACGCCGCTGCGATGCCGATAGCGATGCCAAGCCAGAGCAGAAGCAGCGAGCCCGTGAGGTGCCGCAGTCCAAGCCCGATCGCTACGCCGATGCCGATCGCTACGACGATTGAGATGCCTAGGCTGATGTCGCAGGCGCCCTTTACGATTTTGTTTAAATTTTTCGTTACTCTCATCTAAAATTCGTAAAATTTTAAAACGTAGCCCTTAAAGCGCCGCCATCGCTTCATCCGCGGCGTTTAGCGCAAAGTCGATCTGCGCTTCGTCCATGCTGGCGCAGATAAAGCCTGTCTCAAACTGACTAGGCGCCAAAAATACGCCGCGCTTAATCATCTCGCCGTAAAATTTCGCAAAGCGCGCGGTGTCTGCTTGCAGGGCGCCATCATAGTCGCGCACCTCTTCGTCTGCAAAAAAGTAGCCGAACATCGAGCCTACGCAGGCGGTTTGCAGCGCGATGCCGCGGTGCTGCGCGATGGCGCAAAGCCCGTCCGTAAGCCTGCGCGCCAGCTCACCGAGCCTTTCGTAAAGGCCGCTGCTAGCGTAAATTTTACTTAGGCTAGCGATGCCTGCAGCCATTGCGACGGGGTTTCCGCTTAGCGTGCCCGCTTGATACACCGCTCCTAGCGGGCTTATCATATCCATGATTTCGCGCTTGCCCGCAAACGCCGCCACGCTCATACCGCCGCCGATGACCTTGCCGAAGGTTACCAGATCGCCGCGGACGCCGTAGATACCATAGCTGCCTAGCTCGCTCGCGCGAAAGCCGCTCATTACCTCGTCGATTATCAGCACGATCTTTTTCTCATCGCACAGCGCGCGAAGCTCGGTTAAAAATTCGGGATCCGCCGGCACCAAGCCCATGTTTCCCGCAATCGGCTCGATGATGATCGTGCCGATGTCGTTTTGCGCTAGGACGTCCTTTACGCTTTGTATGTCGTTGTATCTGGCTAGGTAGGTGTTTTTTGCGACGTCCTGCGGCACGCCCGCGCTGCTTGCGTTGCCGAAGGTGCTTGCGCCGCTGCCCGCTTTGACGAGCAGACTGTCGCTGTGGCCGTGGTAGCAGCCCTCAAATTTTAAAATTTTATCTCGTCCGCTAAAGGCACGCGCAAGACGGATCGCGCTCATCGTAGCCTCCGTGCCGCTGCTGGTAAAGCGGATCTTATCTAGGAAATCGAAATTTTTTAACACGAGCGAGGCGAGCTGCGTCTCAAGCGGGCTGGATGCGCCGAAGCTTAGCCCTTTTTTGGCGGTTTGCACGACGGCGCGCTCGATGTCCGCGTCGGCGTGACCGAAGATGAGCGGGCCCCAGCTCTGCACGAAGTCGAGATATTTTTTACCCTCGACGTCGTAGATGTACGAGCCCTCGCCGCGATCCACCATAAAAGGCTCGCTGCCGACGTTGCCGAATGCTCGCACCGGCGAGTCTACGCCGCCTGGGATAAGTTTTTGTGCTGCTAAAAATTCGTCGTGATTATTCATTTTTTCTCCTTCTTTTTGGGTTGATTTATCGATTTTATATATTTGTAGATGATGATGATCTCATTTTGCGTCAGGAAGTAGCTCGGCATCACGTCGCGTGAGCTGCTGATCCCGTCGGCGAGCTCCTGAAGCGAGAGATTGTTGATCGGCGGCGCGTTTAGGGCGCGCTCATAGTAGGCGCCCGAGGTGCGGTTAAATTCTTTATATGTCGCGATCAGCGAGCCTTCGCCCTTTTCGCCGTGGCACTTGTCGCAGCCGATGCCGCGCGGGTTTTTATACAGCATCGCACCGTATTCCTCATCGGTGATGAAGCTCTCGGCTTGTGCGCCGCGAGGTAGAAAAAATATGGTCGCGGTTAAAAATAGCGCTAAAAATATGAAATTTCGCATCTTCTCGTTTCGAATTTTTGGCGCAATAATATAAAAAATGTGCTTAAATTTCATAACGCAGCTATCTTTTCGATCCCCTCAAAATAAAATACGTTTAACTCATCCTCCCTGCGGTAGAGGAATTTTAGCCCGTGCGCCTTGGCGATGTTATCGACGATGTAGAGCCCTAGGCCGAAGCTTTGCTTGGCGTTCGTGCCCTTGACGAAGGCCTCTTTGTAGTAGCTAAAGTCCTTCTGCAGCGGCTCGCCGAGCGTTATGAAGTCCATCGTTTCGGCATTTAGGCGGATTAAAATTTTACCGTCTGAGGCGTATTTTACGGCGTTGTCAATTAAATTTTTAACCGCGACGCAAAAGAGCTTCAGATCGACGTTGAGGCTTAGTCTTAGCGGATTTTGCAGCGCGACGCAGCCGGGCTCGATCATTGCGATACTAAGCGCTTCTTTTAAAATTTCATCCATTGAAAAAATTCCGCGTTCGACTAGCGCCGTGCCCGCAGTCGCGCGCTCGACTGCCGCAAATTCGTTGATTAAGCTTTCCAGCCGCTCAAAGACCGAGATGAGGCGCTCTTGATTTTTGCCGTGCTCGATCATCTCGACAGCGATGCGACCCTTTGTTATAGGAGTTTTGAGCTCGTGCATTATGTTTCGCAAAAACAGATGGCGCGATTCGTTAAGCTTGTTTATCTGCGTGACCGCCTCGTAAAATGCGTGCGAAACCTCGGAAATTTCGTCATTTCCTATGCTTACGTCTTTGATCTGAAGATTACCTTTAGCAAATTTATCGATCTGGCGCTTAAGCTTGCGAAGGGGGCGAATTTTGCGGATGATGAAGATATACGCAAGCAGGATGATCACCAAAATGACGCCGTAGATCGCTTTGAAAATATCGTAGCGGTAAGGCTGATACTCCTTGTCATTTAAAAGCCGCGTCTCGCCAGCGTGAGTGATTTTTAAGTAGTGCTTGCGTTTAAAAAGCAGGATGTCCGCAGAGCCGATGTCTGCGGAGATGCTGTCTAAAATTTCAGCGCCTTTAATGATCTCATCGCGTTTGGCTTCATCGCGGATGGTCGAAAACTCGAAATTTCCGACCTGCCGTTCGTATTCGACATCGCTGATGAGCTTGCTCATCTGATATAGGTTCGCGCGCGCAACGATGGAGTATTTGGAGTTTAGCTCTCGGGTGTAGTTTTGCTGATCGTAGCCGATGAGCCAGAGCAGAGCGAGCGAAACGCCCACTGCGGCGAGCGCGAAGATGAACGTGATGGTATAAAAAATCGACGATCTTACTTTCATTAAATTTATATGATCCTTAAATTTTTAAAATTTCAAAGCTTTAAAGCCGCGGGCTTGCTTTGGCTTTGGCGCGCGAACCCGTCCGACTTCGGATTTGTGGCATATCCTAAATACGCAATACGTTTATACTTCCTAAATCTAGCTATTGCAAATTTTATAAAGATTTTAAAAATTTTGCTATTTCTACCATTGAAAATTTTACAAAATTTCACCGCTTAAACACATAAATTCAAATAAATTTATTTTAAATTTAACGCGCAGCCTTAAAACTAAAGCTATAAATTTTAAAATTTCAAATCCGCGCGAAGTTTCGCCTCGCGTCCTCAAAAAATTTCAAATTTCTTAAATAGTTCGGGCTCATCCTGCACGATGCCGCGCTCTATGAGGTTTGCTACGACTTCGCGGCTGCAGAGCGTCTCCTGCGGCCACCGGCGCGTATAGCCCTCCCACTCGTGCTTGCTCGTAGCGTCTATGCAGATGCGATCGTCCTGCGCCAAGAACACGTCGCGCAGCGCATCGATGCTATTTACGACGCGCCAAACGCTCATATAGAGGTTGCTCGCGTCGTTTCTCGCATCTGTAAAAATCAAAATTTTAAAATGCTCGCTAAATTTCAAAAGCCGCTGCCAGCTACGCTCTACGAGCTCTTTTTTGTCTATGTTTATCAGCACAAGCGGGTTTTTCGTATCGCAAAAGTGCTGCTTAAGCGCCAAAATAGCGGACTCCTCGCTTTGAAATTTCGCTAGCAGCTCCTCGTCGCTTAAAATTTGCGGCGCCTGCGAGCTTAAATCGACTGTCGCATCGATGCCGAGCTTGCCGCCGAAGCAGGAGTTCGGGCTTGCGTGATCGAGCTGATCGCACACACCCTCGCTAAAAACGAGGCTGCGCGCGCCCAGGCGGTTTAGGACGTACTTCGTAAGCGCCTCGTACTCATCTAAGCTCGGCGCGTCCTGCGGCACGAAAACGGCGTGTTTGACGAAGCTCATCTGCCCCACGCCCCAAAACGCGTGCATGATCTGCTTGGCCGCAGCGGGGTATCGCACGGCGATCTTAGCCAAAATAAGATTGTGAAATACGCCGTTTTCGGGCATTTTATAATCGATCAGATCGGGCGCGCTCGTGCGAAATAGCGGCAAGAAGATCCGCTCGGTCGCGTACCCCATAAATTTATCCTCAAGCGGCGGCTTGCCGACGACGGTAGCGTGAAATACGGGCGCGCGTTTATGCGTGATCGCGCTAACTTCCATCACCGGGAATGGCTCTACCGGCGTATAATATCCGGTATGATCGCCGAAAGGCCCCTCCGGCTCGCTTACGGCAGGATCGACAAAGCCCTCGATCACGTAATCAGCGTCGGCGGGAACGTAAATTTCATTCGTAAGCGATTTTACGAGGCGAGCGGAGCTGCGGCGGATAAAGCCGTAAAGCAGCAGTTCAAAAATCCCCTTCGGCAGCGGCGCCTGGCCGCACCAGATATAGAGTGGATCGCCGCCGATCGCCACGGATACGGGCATCTTGCGCCCCGCTTTGCGGTATTCGTCGAAAAAGCCAGCGCCGTCTTTGTGGATCTGCCAGTGCATCCCCAGGCGGTCGCGCCCGTAAATTTGCAGGCGATACATGCCGAGATTTTGCGTTTGCGAGTTCAGATCCTTCGTATAAACCTGCCCCATCGTGATAAAGGCGCCGCCGTCACCCTCCCAGGTCTTAAGCACAGGAAGCTCGCCCAAATCGACGTCAGCCCCCAGATGCGCGACCTGCTGACACTCGCCGCGACCGCTAAGGCGCTTTACAAAAATTTTACGAAGCGAGATTAAGTGCGCTAAAAAATCAAGCTTTTCGCCGAAGCTTTGCGGACGCTTCGGCTTTAGCAGGCTCTCGATCTCGGCGGCAATTTCGTCGGACTTGCGGCCGAGGATTAAATTTAACGCCTCGAAGGAGCCGAAAATATTGGTTAGCACAGGCGGCATCCGTTTGCCTTGCGCGTTTCGCACGTTTGTAAAAAGCAGCGCCTGCGAGCGCTCTTTTTTGACCTCGATATAGCTTGCGTGCGCAATCTCAAGCTCGGTGCTAATCTGCTCCTTTACTTCGCGCAATAGCCCGTTTTCGTAAAGCTTATTTATCCAAAAATTTCCGTTTAAAATTTCATCAAAGCTCTGCATCCGCTGCCTTTAAAAAAATAGATTTTTTTCTTGCGGTTTTTGATTTAGAAGCTGCACGATCGCGCTCTTTTCCGCAAAAACCAGCGCGTAGTGAAACTCGGGCAGGCTTTTTAGCGCGCTTAGCTTATTGAAGCGAAAGTCGATCTTAACGCCGTCTAAGCGATCCTCCCAGCTGGCGCAGACGATAATTTTTTCGCGGAATTTTGCCCGCAAAAACTCCGCCTCGCGCGCAAAAAGCTCAGGATCGCTCTCGGCGATAAAGGCGCGATAGCTGCCGCCGAGCGAGCTAACGTTAAAAAATCTATCCACAAAAATCGGTTCGAAATGGCCGAATGCGCTTAAGTTTTGAAATTTAAAGGGTATGTTTTTGCGCGAGAGATACTCGATCACGCCGCATAGCTCGGGCAAAAACAGCTGCGGAAAGATTAAGTTTGAATAATAAAACCCGCCGAAAACGAAGCTGCTGTAAAATATCGAGCCGCCGTAAAGCAGCCTAAAATCGTCGCTCACGGGGATAGTGACGGGCGATATTCCGAGGCTCTGCAAAAGATCGCCGTCGGTGGTGAAGTAGGTATTTTTCTCTTTGGCATTCATCAGGCTGATAAAAAGCTCGCCCTTGCTGCGCGGCGCAAACATCAAATTTTTCGGCACGCTCGTGTAGCGCAGGATCTCGCTTTGCACCTCGTTTATCAGCACGAAGCCGTGCCGCCACGTCTCGCCCAGAAATTTTATCAGTCGCACGAGCGCCGAGCATAAATTTTCGACCTTGATAAAGGCGATCTCGTCGTTAAGCGGCTTGAAATTGTTATCGAAAATGATCGCGTACGCGCCGTTATCGATCGCGGTGCGCACGTCGCGCTCGTTTGCGCCGAGTGCTATGAAAGCGCCCTTTTTCGCGACCTTTGCGGGCTCAATCGCAAAGCTTTCGACCGCGGAGATTGCGGGATTATTTAGCATCGTTCCGTTTACGATACGGGTTAAATTTAATAAATTTACCATTACGACTTCCCTACGGCGGAGCTTTTAAGAGGCGCGCTCTTTGCGGCGCGGCGCGGCTGCTTTGCGGTAGATGCGAAGGTTGCGCCGGACGCGGCGGCGTCTTTTGCGGCGATTACGGCAGGTGCGGCAGCATTTTTTACGATGCGGCGAGATTTTGCGCTCCGAGAGGCATTTTTAGCCGCTGCCGATTTTACGCTAGCTGCGGAAATTTTATTTTGCGCGGCGCTTTTTACGGACGCTGATTTTGCGATAGATACGGAAGCTGCGGCGGGCGCGATACTTTTAGCGGTCGATGCAGGTTTTGCGACAGATGCGGGTTTTTTAGCGAGCGGAGATCTTTTTGCGGGCACGGTTTTTGTCGCTGCATTTTTTTTAGCAGAGATGCTTTTGGAAAACGATGTATCTTTTTTGACATTCGCGTTAGAAACGCTTGCCGTGCGCTTTCTGTGCGGCGTGACGCCTGCATTAAAATTTTCGTTATCCGCGCTTGCGCGCTTTTTCGAGCGCTCATCTGTAAATTTATCGGTGCGCGAAAATGAGCGCACGACCGCGCGCACGCCGAGTTTTGCACATTTTAAAGCGGCGAACTTCGACAGCTCGCAAACGCCTAGCGTTAAAATTTTACGCGCCGCAAATTTTAAAGCAACCCCTGCGCCGAGCTTCAGCGCCAAGGGTGTCGCACACACAAGCCCGCCCGCGCCGATCTTTGCGGCAAGGCCGCAGCTGCGACAAAGCTTTAAAATTTTATCCGAAGCGCTGCTTTTTTGCGCGCAGAGCCCAGCCGCGCCGTAGATAGCGAGCTTCGAAGCCTTGCGCGCTAAAGCCCTCATCACTAACCTACGATTGCGCCGTTTTTTACAGGCGCGAGGGTGCTAAGCAGTGTAAGGCTGCCGTCCTCGGCGCTTAAAATCATGCCCTCGCTGCTATGTTTAAAAATTTTAGCGGGTTTTAAATTTGCCAGCACGCAGATCTGCTTGCCGACAAGCGCGGCGGGATCGTAAAATTTCGCGATACCGCTGATGATTTGACGCGGCCTCTCCTCCCCTAGATCGATCATAAATCGCAACAACTTCTCGCTGCCCTCAATGTTTTCGCACTCCAAAACCGTACCGACTTTGATAACGCACTTTTTAAAATCATCGATTTTAATCTGCGCTTCAGATGTCGCGCCTTGGGCTTCTTGCGCCGTAGCGTTCGAGCTGGAAGCGTTTGCGTTTAAATTTGGTGCGCCTTTTACCGCGGCGTCTGCGCCCGAACAGCTTGCAGAATTTACAGCGCCGTCCAGTCTATCGTAGTCCGCCTTCGGCATTAGCTCGTGATCAATCTTGGTAAAAAGCGGCTCGCACGGCTTGGCCTTAAAATCTAAAATTTCGCCGCGAAGTACGAGTTTTTCATAAAGCGGCGTGGATATTTCAAAACCTAGCGTGTCTGCGATACGTGCCGCCGTCTTCGGCATCGCGGGACTTAGCAGCACAGCGACTTTAGCCAGAATATTTGCAACCAACGCGACGAGGGCCAGTGCCTTAGCCTGCTCGCCGTTTTTCATCAAATTCCACGGCTCATATTTCGCAATCGAAGCGTTCGCAAGAGCAAGCGCCCTCCAAAGCTCCTCTAAATATCTATTGGTAGCAACCTCCTCAAGCGCGCTAATTGCGGCGCTCAGATAGGAGTTTGCTTCCTTGATCTCGGCGGTGAAAAATTTCATCACGTCTTTAGAATTTATGACGTAGTCCGAGTATTTTGCGCTCATGCCGACGATGCGGCTGAGTAGATTTCCAAGCTCGTTGGCAAGCTCAGAATTTACGCGGTTGATGATCGCTTTTTGCGAAAAATCGCCGTCTTGGCCGAACGGCACCTCGCGCAGTAAGAAATACCTAAACTGCTCCAGCCCATAAGCGTTTGCGACCTCGCGCGGATTCACAACGTTGCCAAGGCTCTTGCTCATCTTTTTACCGTCGCGCGTCCACCAGCCGTGAGCTGCGATGCTGCGCGGCATATTTAGCCCCAGGCTCATCAAAAACGCAGGCCAATAAACAGCGTGAAAGCGCAAAATGTCCTTGCCCACGATGTGCAGCGCGTCGCTCCAATACTCCATCCGCTCGCCGCCCGCGCAAAATCCGAGCGAACTAAGGTAATCCATCAGTGCGTCCAGCCAGACGTAAATCACGTGCTTCGGATCGTTCAGCTCGGGCGGAATTTTAACGCCCCAATCAAAGCCCGTTCGCGTAATCGAGAGATCCTTCAGCCCGCTTTTTACGAAGCTTACAACCTCGTTTTTTTTGCCTAGGGGAAGGATGCACTTTTCGTCCTCGTACCATTTCAAAAGCCGCTCTGCATAGGCGCTAAGCCTAAAAAAATAGCTCTCCTCTTTTAAAATTTTAGTCTTTTTGCCGCAGTCGGGGCAATATTCGCCGTCGATTAGCTGAGCGGAAGGGAAAAAACTCTCGCAGCTTACGCAATAGTTGCCCTCGTATTCGCCCTTATAAATGTCGCCCTTTTCATACATCCTGCGAAATACGTTTTGCACCGCCGCCTCGTGCGCGGCATCGGTAGTGCGCGAAAACATATCGTAACTGATGTCAAACTCGTCCCACAGGTCTTTAAATTTAGCGCTCACGCTGTCTGCGTACTGCTTTGGGCTCTGAGCATGCTTGGCTGCGGCCTCCTCGATCTTTTGGCCGTGCTCGTCGGTGCCCGTTTTAAAAAACACCTCGTGCCCTTGCAGGCGGTAAAATCTAGCCATCGTATCGGCGATGATCGTCGTGTATGCGTGACCGATGTGCGGGACGTCGTTTACGTAATAAATCGGCGTCATTATGTATTTTTTCATTATTCTCCTTGCGCTTACTTAAATTTAACTAAAATTTTATTAGTCCTATTGCGCGGCTGTGCCGGTATTAGAATTTAGCGTGTATCTTACGTATCCGGTCTCAGGCTGTACGGTTATATCCGCAGTTTCGCCCGCGTTATTTGTAAGCCTAATCGTACAAACACCTACAAACATTTTATCGTATGGAGTTTTAGAACCACCGCCTTCGGTAGTACCCGCCACCTGCCCCATAGGGCGCCCATAGGAATCAAAGACAATGGTTCTATTTTTACCATCTCCGCAATTTAAAAATTGTACATTTCTTATATCATATGTTTTAGTAAGATTTAGCTTTGGATTTAGCTTTTCTTTTACTTTATTGATAGATTGGTCTTGAAAACCTGCGGTAAGAAATTTATTCGGATTTTGCGGATCTGCAGCGAAATCGTTATTAGTAAAATTTCCTGTACCGTTCGGGGATCCATCTGCATTACTATCAAAATATACCGTATAAGTCCAACCCTCGGCACTTCCTTTGGCGGTAGTTTGACTAAATTGAATTCTCCAAAGTTTCTTAAACCAATTCGGATCGTCAGGATCGAATTTGTTATCATTCATAGCCAGCTGCTGAGTATAACGAATATGAGCAGCTACTTGATCTGCCGCCTCCACAAGGCTATTTCGATTGATTTGAGGCACCGCCACCGCCGCTAGAATTCCAACCACCACGATGATGAAAATCAGCTCTATCATAGTAAATGCTTTTTTCATAATTTTTACCTTTCATAAAAATTTTGTTTATATTTTAACATAAAATTTCGCAATTCGCACGCCTTGCTTGTAAATATCTATATTTTGTATCGAATTTTTATGATCCGAGACATATTCCTGCTCATCCGCGTAGATAAAAGCGCCGTCCCCGCCAGGCAGTCCGTAAAATTTCAGCCGCAGGCAGAGCCTCTCGTTCTCGCAGCTTACGCTTTTTACTCCGCGATTTTTTAACTCACTTGCCAGCTGCCTAGCTACGTCAAATTTATAGATAAAATGCCGCTGCGGTTTGTTTGCGAACATCGCCTCATACATCACGTCACTAAAAATCACTGCAAAATAGCTCACCGCTAAGCTTACCAGAGTTACACCCACGGCGATCTTGTGAAAGGTGCGAAATTTAGGCAATCTAACGCGGTATGAGTTAAACAAAACCCGAATGATCAAAGGTGTAGCGATGACGCAATACGGCAGCATCATCTCAAGCGGCACGCGTTGTCTTAGAGAAAAAAGCATCGTTAGACAAAGCGCGCTCGTGGCAATAAACCAAAGCAGGCTCTTTTCCTCTTTGATCCAAATTCTATAGATCGTGTAGATGAAAAACAAAAACACTAAAGGCGAAAACGCGCCCGCAAAGACGCCCACGGTGTCTAAAAAATATCCCTTCGGCTTGCCCTCCGAGCTTACATCGTAAAAGATCACGCTGAAGCTAAATAGCGCTATGCAAAGTAGCAAAAGCTCCTTTTTGCGCGTATAAAGCGCCCAAATTCCAAAGCCTACGTAGAGCATAAAAAACGCTCGGTCGATCAGGGCGCAGGCAGAGAGAAGTACGAAAAGCGCGATATTGTATTCGCTCTTTGCAAAATAGATCGCTAGCAGCGTGAAAAAAACGATGATGCCCGCGGGATTTAGCAAGATCGCGCTACTCATCGACGCAGGAAGCGCCATAAATAGCGCCGTAGCGACTACTCTATCGAAGCGGCGCTTTAGAATAAATTTTGAAATTTTATAGATCATCGCGGCGTTTGCGAAGTGGATCAAAATAAACGGCACGCGCAAGGCGTAGTCGTTGCGCCCGAAAATTTCGCAGCTTAAATTTGCGATTAGCGAAACGAGGGATTTTTTATCGTAAAAAATTTCAGCCTCGTAGTAGCTGATGCTTAAATTTGAGATCGCATAAAGCAAAAATATGCCCTGAAATAGGCACATTATGGAGATTACGAAAATTTCGTTTTGATAAAGCTTCTTCACTCTCATCCTTGCTACGGGCACTTTAAATTTACAGCCTAAATTTTACGGCCGAAATTTATAAAATTTAAGCCGCCGAATCTTTTAAAATTTAGCCGCTAAATTTAACCGCGCGCCGCTTCATTCCTCTATCGTATAATTTTCCCAAAAGAAATTTATCCACTCATCCGTCTTTGAAATTTTAAAATCGGGTTGGATGAGCGCCTTGGGTTTGTAAAAAATCACCGCCGTTTTAAGCTCTATTTGCGGGAATTTCTCTAGCAGCACGCGCTTGATCTCAACCATGCTGTCGCCGCTGTCGATGATATCGTCCACCAGCAGCACGCGCTTGTAAAGCTCCAGATCGGGCACGTTGAAAACGTCGATGGTGTCGAGCTTTTTGGTGTCAGCGTAGTGGATGGAATTTATCGAAAATATCGTCCGCATATCAAGCGCATTGGCTAGCGCGTGACCGAATGTGAGCCCGCCTCTAGCGATCGCCACGATTGCATCGGGCATAAATTCGTCCCTAACCTGCTTTGCTATAACTCTTGCGTCGCGATCCATCTCTTCAAAACTATAAAATCTCATATCTTTCCTTAAAATTTAATGCATCAAAAATACTAAAACGCTAATCGCGCCAAGCGTCAAAACGCCGAAATTTAAATCTTTTATCCTGCGCTGAGCGAGTCTAACTACGATATAAGCGATAAAGCCAAAGCTTAAGCCGTTGGTGATCGAGTAGGTAAAAGGCATCAAAAATACTATGAAAAACGCAGGGATTAGAATTCCCGCGTCGCTATAATCGATCTTGCCAAGCTCGCTAAACATCAAAACCCCGACCATTACGAGAATCGGATAGATCGCATTTGCCGGGATCGCCTTAAATAGCGGCAGCATAAACAGCGTCAGGACGAAGAATATAGCGCAAAATACCGCCGTTAGCCCCGTGCGGCCGCCCGCCTCCACGCCGCTGGCACTCTCGGCAAACGCAGTAACCGTACTCGTTCCTATAACGGCTCCTGCGACGCTTCCTATCGCATCGGAGGTTAAATTTCTAGATAATTTTTTCATGCCGTCTTTACTATTCTCTCCAAAAAGTCCCGCGCGGTTTCCCACGCCGGTGAGAGTGCCGATGCTATCGAATAGATGCGTAACGAAAAATGTGATTATAAAAGGCACGAACGCGAGCTTTAGCGCTCCGGGGATATCTAGCTTAGCAAATATCGGCGTTATGCCGCTTGGCGCGCTTACTATGCCATGCGGTGCGGGCGAAATTCCAGCCACCCACGCAACGCACGAAGTAATCAAAATGCTTAAGATAAATGCTGCCTTAATCCTAAGCACGAAAAGCACAAGCACGACCGCTAAGCCTAAAATTCCAAGCAAAACGTTTAGATCTTTTAAATTTCCTAAAGTTACTAGCGTCGCCTGACTAGGCGCGATGACGCCCATCTGTTTAAGTCCGATAAAGCAGATGAAAGCCCCGATACCCGCGCTTATGGCGCGACGCAGATCAAGTGGGATAGATTTGATAACCCAAACGCGAAAATTGGTAAACGAAAGCACGGTAAAAAGCGCCCCGCTTATTGCTACGATGCCAAGTGCGCTCTGCCACGGCATCTTCGCATCCACGCACAACGCAAAGGTAAAATACGCATTTAGCCCCATGCCGACGCTAAGCGCAACGGGGGTATTTGCAAAAAGCCCGTTAAATAGCGTTGCGATTATCGTAATAAGCGCGGTTGCCGTAACCAGCGCGTCAAATGGCATACCTGCGATGCTCATAATGTTAGCGTTTACCGGCACTATGTAAATCATCGCCAAAAACGTAGTAAGCCCTGCGATAAGCTCCTGCCTTACCGACGTTTTTGCCGCGGCGAGATGAAAGAATTTTTCCACTTGCTCCTCCTTTAGAATTTATTCGTAAATTTCGATCTGATTATACAAGCTGTCGCGCTCTACCGGCACAAAGCCCGCGGTGCCGATCATATCGATAAAATCGCGCTTACTCTGCCCTTTTTTGCTGCCGGCGCCGGCGCTGCTTTGAATGCTTTCGTTCTCGATCGTGCCGTCAAGATCGTCCGCGCCGAAATCCTGCGCCACAAGAGCTAAGCTTAGCGTCGAGGTCGCCCAGTAAGCCTTTATGTGCGCGACGTTATCAAGCAGAATTCTACTAATCGCGATCGTTTTTAAAATTTCGACCGAACCCAAAAAGCCCTTCACGTCCAGGTAATTGTTCTCGCGCTGATACACGAGCGGGATGAAGGCGTTGAAACCGCCGCCGTTAGCGCGAGAGAGGCTCTCATCTTGCAGCGCGCGGATGCGCAAGATGTGATCGATGCGGTGAGCGCGGCTTTCGATATGTCCAAAGAGCATCGTGGCGTTGCTCTGACGCCCGCGAGCATGCCACAGCGAGTGGATTTGCAGCCACTGCTCGCTTGAGACCTTGCCTTTGCAAATTTTATCGCGCACGTCCTCGTCAAAAATTTCGGCGCCGCCCCCCGGCATCGAATCCACGCCGCTTTGCATCATCAGCTCTATCGTCTCCTCGTAGCTCATCTTCCACTTTCGCCGCCAGTAATCGACCTCCGCCGCGGTCATCGCCTTGATATGCACAAGCGGGTATTTTTGCTTTATCGCTTTAAAAATTCCTAAATATTGCTGCGGCGTAACGAATGGGTTGTGCGAGCTTACGATATGAATCTCCTTCGTGCCGCGCGCTACAGTCTCGTCCACGATACGCATGATCTCATCATCGCTCATCGTATAGGCGTTATCGTTCTTGCGGTGCGCCGAAAATGCGCAAAATTTACAGGTATCTGCGCATAAATTCGAAGGATTGATATGACGATTTGCGTTGAAATAGACGTTTTTACCGTTTTTTTCTTTGCGAATAGCAAAGGCGAATTTGCCCAGATCGAAAAGATCCAGGTCCCATAATTTCACGCCGTCTTCGTAATTTAATCTCTCGCCGCTTTGTAGTTTTTCTAAAATTTCCATCGATTTCCCAAGCCAAATTTTGTGCTAATTATATAATTTTTTGCTTACAAAACGGATAAGCGGACTAAATTTAGAGCCGAATTTCGTTAATTTAAAATAGCGTAGTAAAATGGGCACTAAATTTTAAACAAGGAAAGCAAAATGTGTGGAATCGTAGGCTACATAGGAAATGAAGAGAAGAAAAAAATCATAATAAACGGACTGAAGGAACTCGAGTATCGCGGATACGACAGCGCTGGGCTTGCCGTGATGGATGAGAGTGCGAATATAAAGTACTTCAAAGCGGTCGGCAAGCTAAATAATCTCGAAGAAAAGATGAAAGATTTCACTTCGCAAGGCTTTGGCGTTGCGATCGGGCACACTCGCTGGGCGACGCACGGAAAGCCCACCGAGCTTAACGCACATCCGCATTTTGGGGATTTTAGCTTCGTCGTGCATAACGGCATCATCGAAAACTACATCGAGCTAAAAGATGAGCTCGAAGCGGACGGTGTGAAATTTTTAAGCCAGACCGATACCGAAGTAATAGTGCATCTTTTTGAAAAAAATTTCAAGGCTAGTAACGATGCATTTAAGGCATATGAAGCCACAATTAAACGGCTAAAAGGCGCATACGCTACGCTTTTAATCACGAAAGCAGCACCCGGAGAAATTTTCTTTGCTAAAAACGCAGCTCCGCTCATCGTCGCAAAAAACGATAAAAACGAAATTTTCTTTAGCTCCTCGGATGCTCCGCTCATCGGGCTTGCGAATACGGCTGCGTATCTGGACGATCAAATTTACGGCGTCGCTAAACTAGGGCAAATAGACATTTTTAAAAACTCTAAACCGCATAATTGCGCCTTTAGTGAGCTTCCTAAAGATAAAGGCTACGCGCAAAAAGAGGGTTTTAGATTTTTTATGGAAAAAGAAATTTACGAGCAGGCGCAAGTCGTAACCGAAACGATGATGGGGCGCGTGATCAAGGGCGGTAAGATAAAATTCGACGAGCTTGACGAGGCGCTGTTTGAGGGCATCGACGAGGTCGTGTTATGCGCCTGCGGCACGAGCTATCACGCCGCGCTCGTAAGCTCGTATCTTTTCGAGCGCATCGCTAAAATCCGCACAAAAGTAGAAGTTGCCAGCGAATTCCGCTACAAGGAGCCGTTTTTGAATAAAAACTCCCTTTTTATCGTGATTTCGCAAAGCGGTGAGACAGCCGATACCTTAGAGGCGCTGCATATCGCCAAAAAAGCCGGTCTTAGAACGCTTGCGATCTGCAACGTCGATAACAGCTCGATCGTGCGCATGGCAGGCAGCGTGATCCTCACCCGCGCAGGCATCGAAAAGGGCGTAGCATCTACGAAGGCTTTTGCGACGCAGGTCATGGTGCTATGGATGTTCGTAATCTATCTTGCAAATCTGCGCGGCACCGTCTCCGCCAAAAACAACGCGAGCGAAATTTCGGCGATGCTTCATATCCCGCAAATTTTAAAGATCAAGGACGGCTTGCAGGATAAAATTTACCGTATGAGCAAGCACTATCTGCACGGACACGGCTTTTTCTTTATCGGGCGCGATATTTTCTATCCGCTCGCTCTTGAGGGCGCACTCAAGCTCAAAGAGATCTCATATCTGCATGCGGAGGGCTATCCGAGCGGTGAGATGAAGCACGGTCCGATCGCTCTTGCGGATTCCAATCTTTTTACGATCGCGCTAATGCCTAAAAATACGCTTTATGAAAAAACCAAAAGCAACGTCGAGGAGCTTGCCGCGCGCGATGCGTATATTTTGGCGATCAGTCCCGAAGAGCCCGAGGTCGCGGATGATTTTATCAAAACAAGCGAGCAGAGCCACGCGATGAGCGAGTTTTTTGAGATGATGATAATTTTACAAATTCTAGCTCTTGAAATTTCCGTGCGACTCGGCAACGACGTGGATATGCCGCGAAATTTAGCCAAAAGCGTCACCGTAGAATAATCGTTTTTTAAGTTCATTTTGACTAATATTTCTCATTAAAAAATCGGGGAATGTTAGTATATGAGACTTATCGGATTTATTAGAGGTGAAAATGTCATAGTCGCCACGGGCGGGGTCGAGTATAGCTACGAAATGCTAGGCGAGCGCGATCCTAGCCTAACCGACGGTGATGAGGTAAGCTTCGACACGCTAGCATCCAGCGCGATAAATATAAAGCGCGTCGAGGGCTCTAAATCCAAAGACCGTGTAGCGCAAAAAGTAGCCCCACAGCCAAAAGAATCTGCAAAGCAAAACGATGAAATTTTTGGCGATAAGAATTCCGCAGAAAACAATGTATCCGAAGCGCCATTTATTCAAAGTTCTACCGAAAATATTGCAAACGATATATCTGCCGTAAAAGAAACGAAGGTCGCAAAAAAATTTAAGAATTTTAAATTTAACCGCAAAGCTAAGCCTACGAGTGCAAAGAAACCGAAATTCTTTGGATTTGAGTTCGTCCAAACCGACGATCTGCGCACTACACAAAGCGTCGAGAGTAAAATTTATACTTCATCTATCCGCAAGGAAGGACTTAAATCCATAATCCTGCCCATAGTGCCGATAGTCATTATTTTGATATTCCGCTCGCAAATCGCAAGCATATTTCTATCTTTTTCACAGATCGAAGCTTATGTCAATCAAGACACGGTTTATATGGTGATGGATCTGCTGATTTTCCTTAGTTTTGCGCTATTTTATCTGCTGCCGCTTAACCGCGCGATAAACCTGCTCTCCATAGCGACGCACGATCAATACCCAATGCGTCAAATGGCGAATTACAACGTCTTTATCATCCTGTGCGTCATCTCTACGATCCTGCAGGATAAGAGCCTGGGGTTGGATGAGTTCGAGCAGATTTTCATCTGCGGCGTGATCGGATTTGGACTCATTTCGTTTTATTATAAGTTTAAGGCGTTTGCGTTTATGTTTTTCAAAACCGCAGGCTCGATCCTATTCGCCCCCGCGCTGCTTGTGGAGCTCGCGGCTATTATTTTCATCGGCATCGGCGACCGCTATACTGGCGCGTCGATGAAATTTATGGAGCTAACGGGACTATTTTTTGCGAGCACGGCGTGGAGATACATCATAATTTTTATCGTTATGTCGCCGCTTTATTTCCTTGGATTTTGTATGCTAAGGCGAATTAAAAAATAAATTCTACAAAATTTTGCCGCAGATTTGGCTGCGATGAAATTTTACTACGATAGAATTCCACTCAAAATTTTCATTGCAAAATTTAGCACGAAGATAGAATTTAGCGGGGATTTGAACTTTATCAAAGTAAAATTCTACCGCATTGAAATTTTATCGCAATAAAATTCCGCAATTGTAAGCGCAGATCGCACACCCTAAAGCAATATATGTCTTTTATACGCGTTAATGCACGCTTACAAAAATACACCAATACTGCGAATTTCGATGCAATGTTCTCTTTTATTTGATAAAAGCCATAGTAATTTTATATCGCGTTTGCAAAATCCTACCGCTAAATTCCATCTTTAAATCTCGCGCGCTCAGCACATATCGACGCAGAATTTTATTCACGCAATTCGGCGCGAAATTCAAAGCTAAATTTCACATCGCATTCTACGGCGAAATTCCAAGACATAACTCTATCATAATAAAATTTTGCCGAAATAAAATTCTAATCGATACGAAAGCCTAAGCGCGGATTTAAATCAAATTTAAAGCTATGGACTCTGCACTCCGCGGCTCTTAAAATTTCATCGCCCGCGCATCTTGTCGCGTTTAAATTTAGCCGTCCGCACGCCGTATTAAAATTCCGCCCGCTGCCGCGGCTAAATTTAACTATCGCGCTAAATTCCGCGCACTCGCCCGCCGAAATTTAATCTCGCGCCCCGCTTCGTGCGGCGTAGAATTCCCGCCTAAACTCCGCAAACCGCCCGTGCATGATCGCCTCTCTCATATCCGCGGCAAGGCGCAGGTAATAGTGCAGGTTGTGAATACTAGCCAGGCGATAAAAGCTAAGCTCGCGCGCGCGAAATAGATGATTTAGGTAGCCGCGGCTGAAGCGTTTGCACGTGTAGCAGTCGCAGTGCGAATCGATCGGATCGTGATCGCTGATAAAGCCCGCGTTTTTGATGCTGATCTTGCCGAAGCTCGTAAAAAGCGTGCCGTTGCGGGCGTTGCGCGTAGGCATCACGCAGTCGAACATATCCACGCCGCGAGCGACGTTTTCGACGAGATCCTCGGGCGTGCCGACCCCCATCAAATATCGCGGTCGCGCCGCATCGACGAAGGGCATCATGGCCTCGACGGTTTCGTACATCAGCTCGTTTTTCTCGCCCACGCTGAGCCCTCCGATCGCAAGCCCGTCAAAGCTCATCTCGCACAGCGCTTCGGCGCAAAATTTACGCGCCTGCGGGTCGGTGCCACCCTGGATGATACCGAAGATGTTTTGATGCGCGTGCAGGCCGCGAGATTTCATGGTCTCGTGATAATCTATCGCTTCGCGAGCCCATTTTATCGTGCGCGCGACGCTTAGATCGATCCGCTTTTTAAGCCGCGATCTATCATCGAAGCTCAATGCGCTAGGCTCGCGCGGCAGCTCCACTAAATCGTCTAAAATCATCATAATATCGGAGTTTAGCTCATACTGCGTATCCAGCACTGAGCGCGGCGTGAAATAATGCATGCTGCCGTCGATGTGGCTTTTAAATTTTATACCGCCCTCGTCGTTTTTGGTGTTTGCGCGCAAGCTGAAAGCCTGAAAGCCGCCGCTATCGGTCAAAAATGAGTGAGGAAATTTCGTAAATCCGTGCAGCCCGCCGAAGCCCGCCACTACCCGTGAGCCCGGTCGCAGATACATATGATAGGTGTTGGCGAGGATTATCTGCGCGTCCAGGAGCTGCGCTACGTCCGTTGCATCGAGCGCCTTGACTGCGCCCACGGTGCCGACCGGCATAAAAACGGGGGTGCGGATCGTGCTATGCGCCGTGCGGATCGTGCAGGCGCGCGCCGCGCCGTCCGCAGCGTCTATTTGAAAATCCATCTTAATCCTTTAAATTTAGCTTTTTGCGCGCACTCGGCGCGAAATTTTAAAAAGCGATTGTAGCGAAATTTAAATTTGCGGCAGGTAAAGGCGAGTAAAAAATTTAAAGGATATTATGAAGCGTTTGCGAATTAAAATTTAAGTAGCAGAGCCACCGCAACTGCGAAATGTAAAATTTACTGGCTTCTTTTATAATTAAAATTTAATCGAACGTTGCGAATTTAGCGAGCGCGGCGGTATTAGATCACGGCGCGCTTAATATTATAAATTTAAAGATGTACCGAGATAAAATTTCACGGACTTATGAAGCAAATTTTATAGCTATAACGCTACCATTAAATTTCTCCGCACCGCATGAGTCGGCAGCGCCCTTTAAATTTGAAACTTCGCTCTTTTCATCGCGCGCGCTAGAAAATCCGCTAAATTTATGACCATTACGGCCGCACAGCTGTTTTTCGCACGGCACGCCGTCGCCGTCGCCATCGGTGTGCTGAGTACCACCTTCCTGAGCCCTGCCACACTCTCGCAGATACCGCGTCGCCTCTTCGCAGCTGCTAAACTGCGAGCAATAGGTCTTGGCGTTGCAATCAAGCCCCAAAGCAAGACTAGCCAATACCGAAAACAATAAAACTAATTTCATCGTCTTTCCTTAAAATTTTGATGGAATTGTATAGATAAATAGATAAATAATTAATAAAATAGTAAATTTAGCCGCAAACGGCGTAAATTTCACCGCTTACGACGTTTTATTCGGCGGCTGCGTCTAAAGAAATTTAGCGGCTTTAGAGTTTATCTTTGCACTTTCAAAAGCCGCGACGCACTATGCCACTAGGCGCTTTTGCGTGCGCGAGGCTTCCTTTTTAGGGGCGTGCTTTTTGCAGGAGCGCTTTTGCCGTTCGATAAATTTTCCAAGGCTAAATTTGCTACGGATCTCTTTCTGCTCCTGCTCTTTGCTTTTCTATTTTGCAAAAACTCGCTGTACGGCGAGCCGTAAAGGCTAGCGTGCCAAATCGCGCTTGCCAGCATCACTGCACCCGAAACTTTATGTAGCTGCGACATGCGCGAGTTCATATTCAGCGCGGTTAAAGCTGTGATGCCCATACTCACTCCGAGCGCCGTTTTAGCCACTTTGCGCTGAAAGTTTAGATCCAAAATTTTATCTTCAATGCTCAAATTTTACCCCTTTGATAGAATTCAGTAGTAGTCCTATCGTCGTGCCGTTATGCAGCAGCGCCGTAGCTACGGGACTTAGCGCGCCAAAAGTCGCCAAAAATAAAATGATCGAATTTATCCCCACGGTGGCGTTGAAATTTCGATTTACGAGCCGCAGCGTGTCGTTGGCCAGTGCCTTTACCTGCGCGACGCCCTCGATATCGTTTTTCAAAAGCCCAATCTGGGCGGAAGCCTTGGCGATCTCGGCGCCATTTAGCATGCTGATGCCGATGTCCGCCTTCATCAGGCTCGGCGCATCGTTTATGCCGTCGCCCACGAAGACTACCTTCCGCCCCTCGGCTTTCAGCTGCTCTAAAATTTCGGTCTTTTGCGTCGGCAACAACTCGCCGTAATAGCGATCTACGCCGAGTTTTTTGGCTACGGCGCGGGCTTTTGAGCTCACGTCGCCGCTTAGCATGACGATCTGTTTAGCGCCCAGCTTACGGAGCCTAGCGATGACGGCGCGAGCGTTTGCGCGCACCTCGTCTCTAAGCCCGATGACGCCCAAAAGTCTGCCATCAAATGCGATGTAAAGCAGCGCGAGCCCCTTTTGCATCGCAAGATCAATGGTCTCTTCGTGTGCCGCAAACGAGATCATCTCGTCGTCCTCTAGGAAGTGGCGCGAGCCGATGATGAGCCTTTTGCCCTCGATGCTTGTTTTGACGCCGTGAGCGACGACGAATTCCACCTCGTCGTGGTGTTTGTGGATAAAGCCGTGCTTTTTAGCCGCGTCCACGATCGCCTCGGCTACAGGGTGAAAGTAATGCTCTTCGGCGCTCGCGGTTAAATTTAAAATATCGTTTTTGCTAAAGCTCTCGTCAAACGATATGATCTCGGCGACCTCCAAATTTCCGTACGTAAGCGTGCCCGTCTTATCGAATACGAAGGTATCGGCGCTCGCAAGCGACTCAAGAGCCTTGGCACCTTTGATCAAAATCCCGTTCTTGCCCGCCTTTGAAATACTCGACTTAAAAGCAACCGGCGTAGGCAGCTTAAGCGCGCACGAGTAGTCCGCCTGCAGCACCGAAGCTACGGTCATAAAATTTCGATTTATCAGATAGGACACGCCCGCAAGCCCGAAGGTCACCGGCACGAGCTTGTCGGCTAGGTGAGTAGTATGCATACCGATGCTGGAGCGCTCGTTAAGAGATGCCGTGATGTAGTGTTTGATGCGCTGCGTGGAGGTGTTTTCGCCGACGTTTTCAGCCCAGATACGGATCCTGCCCTCCTCCACGATCGTGCCGCTCAGCACGCTATCGCCGCGAGATTTTTTCACTGCGACCGATTCGCCCGTCATATTGGCTTGATTTATCATCGCTTCGCCGCTTACGACGTGCCCGTCCACGGCTATGACGTCGCCTGCGCCCACGACCACGATATCGCCTACCTTTAGCTTGGAAGTTGCGATTTTGACTTCGGTCTTTTTGCCGTTCTGATCTATCTCTACCCATGCCTCGGCGATGTCCGGGCGGGCGAGCTCGCGGATCAGATCGTCGCTTTTATAAACGGTGCTTTCCTCCATGTATTCGCCAAGAGCGAGCATCGCGTTGGTGCTGTTTGCGGCAAAGATATCTCCGCGCGCGAGCGAAATCCCAACAGCAGCAGCTTCCAAGCCCTTTGAAGTAAGCCCGTGACGGAAGCTTTCTTTAATGCCCTCTTTTAAGATAGGCATGCACGCTACGATGCTAAATGCACGCGCTAAAGGTGAAGTGCGAAAGATTAAATTCCCTCCCAATGCGAGAAGCGCTAAGATAAATTCGTTTTTGCTTGGCAAATTTTTATGGTTAGCGGGGATAATTGATTTTAGCTCGCTTAAATTTAAAACTTCAAGTTGCTTTAGAATTCCTGCCTTATTTACGCCTGCGTCAAGCCTAAGGATCAAAGAGCCAATTTTAGCGTTAAATCTAGCTTCCGTTACGCCTTCAAGCCTCGCAGCGACTCTTTGCAGTGCGCTTGTATCGAGCCCTTTAAAGCCCGCGACCTTTATGCGCAGCCTAGATTTAGTCTCATGTAAAATTTTAAAATTTTGCATCGACTACTCTTGCATCTCTGCCTTGGCGTCTTCGAATCGCTCCTTCATCTCTTCAACGCCCATCTGAAACATCTCGGTACCCTTTGCGATGAGCTTAAAAAGCTTTTTTTGCGCGTTTTCGTCGGTTAGAAAATAGGTCGCTGCGGCACCTAGAACGATACCTGTGATAAATGAGTTGCTACCGAATAAGCCGTTCGCGTTTTGCCTGCTACTCATGGAATTAAAAATTCCACTGAAAGCGGAGCCTTGAGTAGAATTTACATCGCTTGAACTTTGAGTGGCAGAATCTTTATTGTCCGAATTATTGCTGGAAGCAGAGCTGTTAAAAGGTGCGGAATTTACCCGCTCATTTATCCATTTTGCCCAACCGCCGAGCTTATCATCGCCGGCAAAGCCGCCCGCAGAGCCGCCAGAATATTTATTGCCACCAAAATCGTAATCGTCAAGAATTTCTTTCAAATCTTTTTTTGTGATATACGGATTACTCATTGCCTACCTTAAGAATAAAATTTCTACCCGCAATGAGCGCGCCTACGCATACTGCGACGCCTGCCGCTGCGCGTAGATACTCGCCTTGTACGAGCTTATTTGCGCTGTAAATCGCGCCGCCGCCGATGATACCGCCGCTTAGCGCAATATCTAGCGCATCGCGAATCGCTTTAGATTTGCTTTTGCCTTCTTTTGCTTTAACGAGCTCTACGGCGCAACCGCCGATCGCCCCCGCTATAGCGCCGCTTAAAACGTGATCCAGCGGAGAACGCTGTGTCGTAAGTGATCTATTCATTTAGGCCTCTATTTTTCTGATTTATCGTCTGCGGACGTAAATTTAGCCGAAGAATTATCGTCCATTTTTACGATCTGCGGGATATTAAGTGGAGTAGTAGATGCTGCAGATGTCTCACCTGCCGGTGTTTCGCCCGTCTTAGCGCTCGCAGTGGATTTTTTAGTTCTTTTAAATCCCGGTTTTGGTCCCGGTTTTTTTCTAGTTTTTTTTGCAGTGCTAGTTTCAGTGCTGGCGCTACTTGTCGTAGCTTTTTTACCGCCAGACTTTCTTTTGCTTTTTACAGCTTTGGCAACATCGTCTAAGCCTTCTTTGGCTTCCGCAAAAATTTCTTTTGATTTTTTGCTTAATTTTTCCGCTCCGCCTTTAACGCTATTTTTCAGCTCCTCGACGCTTTTACTGCTAACGATTTTATTCGCACCTTCTTTGATTTTATCTCGATTGTTATAAGCGTAAACCGCCGCGCAACCAAGCGCAAAACCTGCTAGAAATGGGATCGGCATTTCATTCTCCTCGTGTTAAGATTATAAAGTCATTTTATCAACTTTACATAGATTTTGATATTATAGCGACTTTTTTAGATTTTTGCAATCCTAATTTAATTTTTCTGCAAAATTCCTTTAATTAAATTGGAAAATGCGCTATTTAAAATATTTTGCAAATCGTATTTTTGAAATATCCGCTCTAATTCCTGCGGATTTTTTAAAATTTCATTTAATAAATCAGTGAAATTCAAAGAATTTGAATCAACCTCGCATTTAGAATTTAGTTCCTTTAAAATCGGCAAAATTTCATTATACGAAACCGCCTGCGCCTTATACAGCAGCTCTTTAAATTCCGCGTTCTTGCACGAATTAATTAGATCGTCATAAAACATCATAGAGCTTTTTTCTATCAAAAGCGCGGAAGCCAAAAACTCATTTAGACCTTTTGCAGCCAGTGCCTCACTGCTATTTTCAGGAGGCGTGGCGCCAAGCCCGCAAGAATTTGCAAAATCTAGCATCCGCTCAAGTAATCCAGCTCGTAAAGATAGAATTTCTCCTAGCTTTTTATCTTGAAATTTAACTGCGCCCAGCGAATAAAACTGTAAAATTTGCGCCTCTTTTTCGAGCAAAAGAGAGATATCTGCAATTTGCACCTCATTTAAATTCCGAGATTTATTAGAAATTTTGCGCGATTTTTTAGTGCTACGCAATGCTTCTTCGCTCAAGAAATCGCCTCGATATTAGAATTTACGAGCGCTATTAGCTCTGGCGAACTGATGCCGCTTAAAAACTGCTCCCAAAGGTGCATTGGAAAAATATTTTCGTCGTAATGAATCGTCAGCGAGCCAATTAGGGAGTTAAATTTATACTCTTTTATCCCACGAATTGCAGCTATTTTAGCCTTCAGACTCTCCTCGCTCACGCTATCTCGCAACTCCCTAATTTTGGGACTTACGCGGATACGAATACGACCTTTGCTGTGGCTGATTTTGCTAAAATACTTATGAAATTCCAAAATATCGTTGTGATTTATTTTCATATTCTTCCTTAAATTTGCACCCAAATAATATCATAAATCATTTAATTCCTGCTAAATTTTGCGAATTATTTGCGTTTAGGACGGAATATTTTTATCTTATTTTCATCCGCTGTTATATAATTTCCTCCCATTAGATCAATACAATACGGCACAGCAGGAAATACCGGCAGCAAGCATTCTTTAATCGCTTTTGGATTGCCCGGTAAGTTTATAATCAGAGATTTTTTGCGGATAGCTGCTATCTGGCGAGATAAAATTGCCGTAGGCACGATCTTTTGGCTCTCTGCGCGCATTAGTTCGCCAAAGCCTGGCATTAATTTCTCACTTACCGCTTCGGTCGCTTCAGGCGTTACATCGCGTGGAGCAGGACCCGTACCGCCCGTAGTTAGCACTAAATCGCAACCCGCTTCGTCGCAAAGATAAATCAGCTTATCTTTGATCAGCTCTAGCTCATCTGGAACTATTTCATAAAAATACTCTTTCTCGCAAGTTAGCCAATCATCCATCACGGCAATTATCTCTTTGCCTCCTAAATCCTGGTAAACGCCACCGCTAGCGCGATCACTTATCGTTAAAACACCTATTTTTACCATTTTCCTCTCCTTTATTAGAATTTTAAAATTTAAAATTTAATCGAAATTTAGTGTGCCGTCTTGCGGCTTTTCCTCAGAGCTTTCGCTATCTTCTTTGGGCTTTTGCAAATCCTGCTCTTGCGCGGAGACTCCTTCTTGCTCCACACCATCAGATTCGCATATCTTTTGAACATCCTCGAAAGTTATGAACTCATAGACGAAAATTTGCTTTGAAATTTGATTTAGCTTATCCTGCATCGTGCGGATTATCTCGCTTACCTCGTCGTAACAATCTTGCAAAATTTTATTCACGCTCTGCGCGCTAGGGGTAAAGCTGTCGCCCATCGCGAGTTCAAAAACCATCTTTTGCGCCAGCGCGATAGCCTGCTTTACGTCGCTAGCGGAATTTGAAAAAGCGTCGTTTTTATGAATCTGTAGCGCTGCCATGCCGCTTAAAAGCACTTTGATTTGATTTAAAATTTGCGTTTTGGATTCGATCTCGAAATCCTCGTTTAAAAATTTATCGTTTAAAAGCTCGATCTTTTCGAAATCAAACGAATACCAATACGCGCTAAGCGCCTTTGCGCCCTGATAGAACGCCTGGATCTCCTTTTCGTATTCGGTTAGAATTCTACTTTTTTGCACGCCGTAAAAGACCCTCATTCGCACGTTTTCAAAATCGCTAAGCTCGATCGTATCGCTGCCGCGCTTAAGAGCGTTGATCGCAGCTTCATTTACCAGCGTCGCTACTCCCGCGCCGCTAAAGCCCACACAGAGGCGACTTACTTTGTTGATATTCGCGCTGCATCTTTTACCCTCGAGATAAATTTTTAAAATTTCGATGCGGTCTTTGTAGTTCGGAAGCCCGATGAAAACGCGCCTATCAAAGCGCCCCGAGCGCAGCAGCGCATCGTCGATCATATTTATTTTGTTGGTTGCACCGATTACCATCACGCCGCTGTTTTCCTCAAATCCGTCCATCTCGGTCAGCAGCTGATTTAGCGTCGCTTCTCGCTCATCGTTGCGTCCGATGCCGCGCTTGCCGCCGACTGCGTCGATCTCGTCGATAAAAATAATCGCGGGCGCGCAGGATTTGGCCTTCGCAAACAGCTCGCGAACCCGCCTAGCGCCGACGCCCACAAAGACCTCGGCGAAACTTGCGCCGCTTTGGTAAAAAAACGGCACGTCCGCCTCGCCGGCTACGGCTTTTGCGATAAGCGTTTTACCGACGCCGGGCTCGCCGATCATTAAAATTCCTTTCGGCAGCTTGATGCCGAAATTTCGGTATTTTGCGGGATTTTTTAAAAAATCTACGATCTCTATGAGCTCGTCCTTGACCTCGCTGATGCCCGCGACGTCGCTAAATCTTACGTCGCTAACGCTCGGCGAAAGATCGCCTAGCTCTGCGTTTGCGCCGCCTTGACGCGCAGCGCCTATGCCGTCCATCCTGCGGCGTCGCGCCAAAACGGTTTCAAAATAATATACGAAGAGAAAAAATGCGAACGTAAAAATTACCAAGATCGCGCTGATACCGCCGCTTCCGCTATCCTCTTCCTTCGTAATCAAAGCGTGGTTGGACAGCTCTTTTAAATTAACGATATCGGTTAAAATTTTATAGCGTTTGCCGTCGTAGGTAAAATTTAAATTGCCGTCCTCGATATGCGCGCGTTTGATCTGATCTGCGCGGACTAGCTCGCTAAATTCGCGCTCGGTGATGTATCGCGAATCGTCTTTAAAATAAACGATCGAGAGCAAAACGATAAGCAGCACTAAAAAAATCAGAATTATATTTAGCTTGCTTTTTTTGATTTTATGCAAAATTTCCATCAAATTTAACCTCATAATCTCTTATCTCCATCCATTTTTTCGACAAATCCTCATCGCTTTTGATCCAAATTTTATCATAAAATTGATCATATCCTTCATAAAACTCTCCGTTTTTCCGCTCGATCAGCACATTTAGCGGCACCTTGTGCGAAAGACGAAATTTATAATTATTCAGAGCCGTTATGTTCTGCAGCATCTTTAGCCGCGCCTTCGCCGTTTTGCCGTCTATGCGACCTTTTAGCGACGCCGAGGCGGTCCCTTGCCGCGGCGAAAAGATGAAGGCGTGCAGATGCGTGAGCGGAAATTTTTTGAAATTTTCCACCGCTTCGAGCCAAATTTCTTCGCTCTCGCCCGGGTGCGCGACGATAAAGTCCGTCCCCAGCGCAAACCCTCGCTCCGCAAGCTCGCAAAAAAGCTCCAAATCCCTTAGCGCGGAATTTCGGCGGCGCATTATGCTAAGCATCTTTTGTGAAGTGTGCTGAAGCGCGATGTGCAGATGCTGCTCCAGCCACGGCTCGGATAAAATTTCGCGAAAGCTCTCATCGATCTGCGAGGGCTCGATACTGCCTAGGCGAATGCGGCGAATTCCGCGGATCGCGCCCAGCTTTTGAAGCAGCGCGCCGAGGCTCGTGCCAGCGGATTTGCCGTAGCTTCCGATATTGGTGCCGGTTAGCACGATCTCGCTAAAGCCGTTTGCGGCAAGGCTTTCCGCCTCTTTTAAGATCGCGTCTTCAGAGCTGCTGCGCGAGCGGCCGCGTACCGAGGGGATTATGCAGTAGCTACAGTTAAAATCGCACCCCTCCTGAATTTTAATAAAGGCTTTGGTGTGATCCTCGTAGTCGTTTACTAGGCTTTTTTCGACGCTACTTAGATCGCCGATATCGTAAAATTTCGACTCCGAGCCCAAAAACTCGTCGATTTTTTCCTTTTGCGACATCCCGAATACGCCGAAGACCGCGCCGTTTTTATACAGCTCCTCGCCGCGCGATACCGCGCCGCAGCCGGTTAGCAATATTTTTTTGCCGAGGCGGTTCATCTTATTTACGTAGTTTCGCACGTCTGCGTCGGCGCCGTTCGTAACGGTGCAGGAGTTTATCACGACTACGTCCGCGCCCTGCTCGTCGTGCGTGATCTCGCCCGATTTGAGGTTACTTTTGATAAGCTGCGTGTCGTAGATATTTGTGCGGCATCCAAACGTTTTAAAATAAATTTTCAAATTTCGCTCCCGGATCCGCTTCCCCCGGTAAAGCCAGCGCCCTGCGCCGCTGCGTTTAAATTTTGTGAGCCTTGCTGCTCGGAGCCGAGATCTTGCGCCGCAAAATTTCCGCCCGCCGCCACATAATTTTTGCCGTTAAAAAGCGTGTAAGCAGGATAGGCGATCTTGATGTCGGGCTCGCTTCTTAAAGCGTCTAAAATTTCAGCCGAGATATTGCTGCGAAGCCCGAGCGTCGCATACGAGTTCGTCATATACCAAACCGAAATTTCAATGCCGTATGGCTCAAAAAAGCTGAAAATTCTAGGCTCGACGTTTGGATTTTTGATGCTATATTGCGAACGAAGCTTGCCCATCTGCTTTTTGGCGATGTCGGTGTAGCCCTTAGAATACTTCCGCACGATGTTTTTTATGAGATACATCGCCTTTTTATGGTTGCTATCAAATGTTAAAAGTATGCTGATGCCGTCCCAGACGGTCTTAAGCCCGCTGTGGGTGTAGTTTGAGATAAGATCTGTAAAAATATAATTGTTAGGTATGAAAATTACCCTGCCCGCGCGTTTATTTTCTCTCCACGTAGTCATAGTAACGTCCTCAAAAATCGTCATCCTAAGCACCGAAATATCGATGATATCGCCTACGTAGGTCTCGCCGTTTTTATGCACTCTGATGCGATCGCCCACGCGAAAGCTGCCGCCGAGCACGATCGTAAGCCAGCCCAAGGAGCTCATAAACATATCTTTCATCGCAATCGCAAGACCTGCCGAGGCAAAGCCTAAAACCGTCACGAAATGCGTCATATTCTCGATGTAAGAAAAGAGCAGTATCAGCGCAATCAGCGTGAAATTTAAAACGTTGATAGCTTTATTTACGATGTAGAAATTCTCGTCGTTTTTGATATATTTTTTCGCCACTACCTTGCAGAAAAAGGACAGCGCGATGACAATTAAAATCCATACGGCGATGTTTCCCGCGCGCTTGATTTGAGCTTTTATATCCGCAGTCTGCACGGCGATTTGGGAGTTGATCTTTTTTTCGTAAACGTCGTACGTAGTCTGCGCGATCTCGTATGCGGAGCTGAACTCGCCAAGCTCGTAATCTAAGCTCTTAAGCTCCGCCATGGCGCTTGCGTCCGTATCAATCTGCATCAAACGCTCATATAGCGCCCTTTTTGCTTCAAGTTTATCGATTAAAGCTTTAATATTTTCGATAGCATTTTTCTGCTCCATCTTTTGAGCTTGCAAATTTCTAATCGTAGAAAAACCTGAAATTATCGAAAAAGGATTTGTAATGCGCGCAGGCTCGGGAGTTTCAGGCATCGCGATAATATCTAAAAACGGAGATTTTTCATACTCTTTTAGCAGTATGAGCTGCTCTTTTACGGCGCGAAGTCTTTTTTGAATCTCTGCGATCTTATCGGTGCCGGCGCTCTTTTTTAGCTCCGCTTCGAGCTGGCTGGATTGCTTTTGTAAATTTTGATAGCCGATGAAATTTGAAAAGCGCGAAATCCAGATATTATTTTTGATCTCGTCGTCAATAACACGGATCTGATCTTTTAGCGACGCGGATAGCTTAGAATTTCCATCTTTCTTCTCACTAGCGGCGGAGCTAGCGTTGGATTCTAAGCGCGTATGCGCGGTAGAGAGCGTAGAATTTGCCTCGCAAAATGCAAGATTAAAAATCAAAAAAATAGCTGCGAGCGCTCTCATTCAAACTCTTTCAGCGCTGTAATTACTTCATCTTTTGCAATCTCTTTGGAAGCGTAGAATTTACCAATACCATCGGGCAGGATAAATTTTATCTTGCCGTTTTCGCTCTTTTTATCAAGAAAAAATAGCTCGTAAAATTCCGCCGCATCCTCTACGTGGAATTTTATCGGAAGCGCGAATTTTTGAAGCACTTTACGGATCTGCTCCTCCTGTTCGCCGCTCAGTTTACCGAGGCGACGCGCTAGCGCATTTGCCATCACCATGCCGATCGCCACAGCCTCGCCGTGCAAAAATTTTTTATAATCAGTAATTTTTTCGATAGCGTGAGCGAAGGTGTGTCCGTAGTTTAACACCGCACGCACGCCGCTTTCGCGCTCGTCTCGCTCTACGACGCCCGCTTTAATCTCCACACAGCGAGCGATTACGTGTGAAATTTCATCGGCGCTTTTTAGATCGTGCGTCTCGAAAAATTTAAATAGTTCGACATCAAAGCATACAGCCATCTTTACGGCCTCTGCTACGCCTGCGGCAAACTCTCGCGCAGGAAGCGTCGATAAAAATTTGCTCTCGCAATAAACCGCACGCGGCTGATAAAAGGAGCCGATTAAATTTTTGCCGAAGCGATTATTTACGCCCGTCTTGCCGCCGACGCTTGCATCTACTTGCGCTAGCAAGGTCGTAGGTATATTAATAAAATCGATGCCGCGTTCATAAATACTCGCGCAAAAGCCCGTTATATCGCTAATAACACCGCCACCAAGAGCGATGAGCGTGCTTTTGCGATCAAGCTTGGAGCTGAAAAGCTGCTCTAAGATTTGCTCCACGCTCGCGGTATTTTTATACTCCTCGCCGTCCGGGATCGTGATGATAAATTTTTGCTCGCAATCTAGCCGCTGCAGTAAGAAATCAAGCCACAGCCCCGCTACTTTGGGATTTGTGATGATTGCTACCTTGCCGCTAAGTTTTAAACTATGCAATTCGTCGATAAAAACGCTGTATTTTTTGCCTAAATTAAGATCTATTTTCATACGCTACCTTTGATTTTTGGGTAATTGTAACATAAATTTCGATTACTTTTCATACCCGTAATCGCTCGGAACGAAAATTTGATGATTTTTGCCGAGTTTAAAATACATCTGATCCAAATCCTGATTGAAAATCGATGTGAGCTTACGCGCCAAAATTCTATCGTTAAATGGCACAAATTGTAGCAGATCTCGCTCGCTACCTAGCGCTAAAATCGGATTTTGTCGCTCGCAAGGAATCACGAATAAACTCTGCTTAAAAAGCTTCGATAAGCTCACGTAGCTTTGCGCAAACTCGCCCTTTTCGCTCTCGCCGAAAAGATACAAATACACATCTAGCCCTAGCTGCGAGCTTATGTCAAAGACGATACTTGATTCCTCGCGAAGCCGCTCGCCGGCACTTAGCACGACGCTTTTACGCACATCTTTTAGCTCGCCTTCTCCAAGGCTTAGCACCGGAATTTCAAGCGCTTTAAGTGCTGCTTTTTTCGCCTCGAAAACTCCGCTTGAGCAAACTACCAAGCCCGCTTTATTTTCGCTCACGTCGCGCTTTAAATTTAGCTCGCCCGAGTAATCGATGAGAATTTCAAATTTATCTCGCTCACACAGAGCTTTAAGCTCGCTAAAAGCGTCGTTTAGCAGAGGATTTAAAATTCGCAGATAAATTTTATGATTTCTAATATGCAAATCCAAAAACTCAAGCGCCCTAACCGTCCTAGCTATCTCGTCACCGCTCATTTTTTTCATATCAATTAGCGCGAAAATATTTAGCCCAAACGGCGATGGAAATTGCCCGCTTTGCTTTTTTACTTCAGCAAACACCGCTCGCAGCGCGCTAGGCTCACCAACGACTAAGATCGTATCATTCGGATATATCCGCGAGCCAGGCGTCGTTACGATGTAATTATTGTGACGGTAGATCATCGGAATTTGATATTTTGCATTAGAAAGCGTGCTGATTTTTTTATACGCGAACGAGCTTCCTACGGGCACTTTTACCTCCATTATCTCTCCGCGTCCAAGCCCGATATTATCAGCAAAAACGGGGCTATCGGGCAAAAAGCCGATGAAGCGCGAGGAATTTAGCGCAAGAGTGTTTACGATTTTTACGTGAGCTTCATTTTTATTTTCGCGCAAAAGTCCCCAAAAATCGGCCACATAAAGCTCTAAATCCGGAGCGAGCGTCTTTAAATTTTCAAGCGTTACTTTAGTGTCAAATTCATCCTCCATTATCACTATGCAGCGGTCAAATTCCTCCCCTACTAGCACCACGCGTAACCGTTCAATGCTAGTAGGATCAAAAATTTCGACCGAAAAATTTGACTCGTTTTCAAGCTCTGCGGGCACAGCATCCGTATTTTTAGCTATGACGCGATATGATCTGATGACATCTTTGATTTTACAAACTTTGGATAAAAAATGGCGCGCAAACTTTCCGCTTGCGATGATTAAAACTTGTTTCATTGCTCTCCGTTTCGTGGTTTTGCAAAGATTATAACCAAAAACGGCTAAATTTTAAACCGCGCGCGGATAAATTTTGCGAGCAAGCCGAGGCGCGGCGACTTAAAAATTTAAAGATCGAAATTTTAAAATTAAGGTTTAAAATTCCAAATCCAAGGCTTAAATTTAAAAATGAATTAAAACAAGCCTCGTTAAAATTAGTCTTGCTGCTTAGAGCGATAAAATTTCATAAATTTAAAAGCGGCGCCATAATCATTCGCGCCGCTTAAGCAGAAATTTTAAACCCGCTAGATTTTAAAATTTTACCTCCGCAGAGAGCATGAAGCTTCTGCTCTCTCCAAGCGTCACGCCATTTGCCGAGCCTAGCACGCTAGTTACGTTAAGACCGCCCGCACCGTCGGCGCTCGCAGGATACATTCCCGCCCAGTATTTTTTGTTAAATACGTTATTTACGTTGAAACGTAGCGTGGTCTTATCGCCCAAAAGATGCTCGCTCGTATATCTGACGCCGATATCGGTAACGAAAAAGCTAGGAGTGTGCTGAGTGTTTAGATCGTCCAGATACATCTTGCCGGTGTAGTGAAAATTTGTACTGATCGCAAGCTTGTTTGTGCCCGGGATCACGTAATCAAGCATTAAATTTGCGTTTATCTTAGGGATGCCGTTTGCGACCTTGCGGTTAGCGCCCGCGATGCTTACGTTATGCATCCTAGGATCGATGTAGGTAAAGCCGCCCAGCACGCTTAAATTTTGCGTAATTCGTCCGCCGCTCATAAACTCAAATCCACGGTTGCGCTGCTCGCCGTTTATGCCGTAAAGCCCCGTAGAGCTATTTAAGTAGGCGATAGGTCTGCGAATATCGAAATACGCTACGCTAAAATCGATCATATCGGCTACGCGGATCTTAGCGCCGATCTCATGCTGCTTGGATCGATACGGCGACGTAGAGGCAACCTCACCGTTATGTGGACCGCCATCATAAACATGGGTAGAGCCCTGCTGCAAGCTATCTGCGTAGGTGTAATAGATACTGGCATCCTCTACCGGATGAAATATCAAACTGCCAGCCCAGCTATAGCCAGAATCGCTATAGGCTTTTACAAGTCTTTGCTGGCGGGCATTGTAGGATTCCTGCCTCATCCACGCCTTAGATGCGCTCAACATCACGTCAAATTTATCGTTTATCGTGATGTCGTCTAGCACCGAGACGTTATACATATCCAAGATCGCATAGTGATACAGCCCGCTTCCGCGCCTAGCACCGGTGTAATTTAGAATTTTAGGATCGTAGATATTACCTATAGTAGGTGAAGTGTAGTTGGTGCTAGTATTTTTATATCTATCCTGCGTCCAGTGATATCCGTTGGTCTGCACGCTAAAATCATGCTCGATATCGCCCGTATTAAACTGCGTGTTTGCCTTAAGATAGCCGCTTGGCAGATCGAATCTATATGCTGCCGTAGCACCGCCGCTGTGTCTAGTTTGATAATCGCCCGGCTTCGTATATTGCGGATGCGTGCTAGGCAAGATATAATTTACAACGCCATGAGTATCACGATCGGCGCGCTGAAACTGAAAGCCGCCCTCTAAATACCATTTATCGGTAGGCGTAAATTTAAATTTCGCGCTTGCGGTAGTGGTTTTTAGATGCATTCCTCCAAAGCTCTGCCCAAGACCGCGTTTTGAAGAATCTACCGCCTTTGGAAGCTCCATGCCGTCTACGATCTTGCCGTCTCGCACGCCCAGAGCAAACTGCCCCGCAAAGCCCTTGGTATTGTGCTCGTAATAGCTTGCCGCGGTTTCAAAAGTAAGATCGCCCGTCGGATAAAATTCCATCGTGACGCTGGCTAGGCGGCGCTGAAGGTTGGAGCCTTTAGGCTGCCTGTCGCCGTTTGATCCGTAAAATACCGTGCGGTAGCCGAATTTTTCAAATTTATCGGATAGATCAAGACCAAGACCTAGGTTGCTTCGCGACATATAATCGCTCCAGATGATGTATTGATCTTTTACCGGGCGCTTGCGCGTGTAGCTGAAAATCCCGACCGGATTTTGCGCGCCGTAGAGCGAGCCCGCGACGCCGTTTTGCACCTGAAAGCTCTCAAACATCGCCATCGGAATCGCCGTCGTCGAAATCGTATAAAAGCCATCCCAGAAGCTGTTGCCTACGACGCTGCCCTCAAAGCCGCGCGTCTGCGGGCGTCCGACCGTAGCGCCGCCGCGCATCTGAATCTGCGCGGACGGGAAATATTTGACCGCCTCCTCGTAGCCGGTGACGCCTTGGTGGTTCATGATCTCCTTGCTGATCGTGTTGATCTGATACGGAAGATCGAGTGCGCGTTTACCCGCAAGCAAGCCTTGCTGCACGTTTTTGCTCAAAAAGCCCTCGTCGATGCCGCTCTCGCTGATATTATCGCCGACGGAATTTACCTCGATTACGCCCATATTCTGCGATTTTTCAGGCGCAGAATTACTGCCGCTTTGCACTGCAGCCAAACTGCTGCATAGTAAGCACATACATGCCGCTAATGAAATTTTAAATTTCATCGTTTTCCTTCGTTCCATTATTTTCCCTTCGTTATGGATATATTTCTGTCTCTTATACACATC